>CAZFNT010000186.1:0-7748 GCA_964520315.1 uncultured Gemmatimonadota bacterium | reverse complement strand
GTCGAAGACATCGAGGCCAGGCTGAGGCTTAAGACCTGCGACACGGCCGGCGTGCTCGGACCGATCCCGACGGCGATGGGGGCGATGGCCGCGATCGAGGCGATGAAGATACTGGCGGGAGAGCTGCCCGACGAGGGGCGCAAGCTGCGCACGATCGATTTCTGGGACTGGCGCGTTCGCGATATCGAGCTGCCGCCACGTTACGACTGCCCGACTTGCGCACTCGGAGCGCGCGAGTTCTTGCACGACGAACGCCCCACGCGGGTGATCGAGCTCTGTGGCAGAGATACGCACCAAGTCTTGCCGCCCGCGGGGACCCGGCTGGACCTCGGAGCTCTGGCCGTTCGCCTCGACGCCGACCGCGACCGTCTTCTCGTCAATCGTCTTTTCTTGCGTCTCGATCTCGGAGCCGAGAGGCTCACGATCTTCGCCGATGGGCGCGCTCTGATCGAAGGGGCGGGTAGCCCCGATCGGGCACGGGCCTTCTACGATCGCTACGTCGGCACATGAGACGAGCTCAGCAGAAATTATGTCGCGAAGTTCGGACTGGAATCGGTGCCCCGCATCTGATCTAATCCACGGATACCCCGCCAACGGAGATTCGGCCATGGACGATGTCCTGAAGATCGGTGACCACGTTTTCCGCTCGAGATTGATCGTTGGAACCGGCAAGTTCTCTGATGCGGAGACGATGGTGCGAACACATGAAGCATCGGGCGCCGAGATGGTCACGGTCGCAGTGCGCCGCGTCGATCTCGACAAGCCGCGCGATGGAGAGCACTGGTTCGATTCCATCGACCGATCGCGATTCACCATCCTCCCCAACACCGCCGGAGCGTACAGCGCCGATGAAGCGATCCGGATCGCCCATCTCGCACGGGCCGCCGGCCTCGGCGATCTGATCAAGCTCGAGGTGCTGGGCGACGAGCGAACACTCCTGCCCGACGTGCACGAGCTGCTGAGGGCGACTGAGGCTCTGGTCGGCGAAGGCTTCACGGTGCTCGCATATACGAGCGACGATCTCATTACCGCTCGCAAGCTGGAGCAGCTAGGTGTCGCCGCGGTGATGCCGCTCGCCTCACCGATCGGCTCGGGGCGAGGTGTTCTGAATCCTCTGCCGATCCGTTTCATTCGCGAGAGCATTTCGGTTCCGCTGATCGTCGATGCGGGCGTGGGGACCGCCTCCCACGCGGCCGAAGCGATGGAGCTGGGTATCGACGGAATCCTGATGAACACCGCGCTCGCGCTCGCCGCCGATCCGCCACGAATGGCGCGCGCGATGCGCCTGGCGGTCGAAGCCGGTCGCGAAGCTTTCATGGCCGGTCGCATGGCCGAAAAGGAGTACGCATCGCCCTCCTCGCCGACCCAGGGCGTTCCAGGGAAGTGACCCCAGGGCGCGATCCTCGGGACCACGCTCTCGCTCTTCTCGGAGCCTGGGAGCGGGGCGAGGGTTTTGTCGATCAGCTCCTCGACGGTGCCCTTCCCGGCATCGAGCTCGCCGACCGGGGGCTCGTCCGCGAGCTCGTATACGGCACCGTGCGCCGCCGAAGATGGCTAGACTTCGTGCTCCGTCGAGCCTGCCATCGCGATCCGAAGGGGTTGACCCCGGCATTGCGGAACATTCTGCGCATCGGCACCTATCAGCTCCTGCACCTCGATCGGGTCCCCGATGCGGTGGCGGTCGATGCGGCCGTGCGACAAGTGCACGCCCGCGAAGGCGGCAAGAAGAAAGCTGGATTCGTCAACGCCGTGCTGCGGAATATCGCGCGCGAAGGGGTTCCCGAGCTTCCGCCATCGCCGATCGAGCGCCTGGGGATCGCCACCTCGCACCCCGACTGGCTGGTCCGCCGTTGGTTCCGATTGCACGGTCAAGCGGCCACCAGGGCGCTTCTGGAGTGGCACAACCAGGTGCCTCCCACGGTTCTGGTGCCAAACCCTCCGCGCCTCGATCCTGGTGAGGATCTGGCCACGACTCTCGCCGCCGAGGGGGTCGCCACCCGCCCTTCGTCGCTCGTGCGTGGCTATCTTCTGGCCGCTTCGGTCTCCGGGCTGACCGCTCTGCCGAGCTATCGCGACGGCCGTTTCTATGTTCAGGACGAGTCCGCGGGGCTCTTCACGAGAGCGGCCGAGCGGCCGGAAGGGCCGGCTCTCGATGCCTGCGCGGCGCCGGGGGGTAAGGCGATCGGGCTCGCCATTGCCGGCGGTGATCGCTCGAGCGTTCTCGCCGTCGACAGAAGCCCGCGTCGAATCGATCGCATCGCCCAGAACCGCGACCGTCTTCGCCTCAGATCGATCCGGCCGATTCTGGGCGATGCGCGCCGCCTTCCGTTCGCCGAGCGTGTATCGTTGGTGTATCTCGACGCTCCATGCTCGGGGACCGGCGTCATGCGGCGTCGCCCGGATCTTCGCTGGCGCTTGCGCCCGGAGCAGATCGAGGGGCTGGTCCGCCTGCAGCACGAGCTGCTCGATGCCGCCGCCGGACAGGTGGCGCCCGGCGGGTTCCTGGTCTACTCCACTTGCTCGATCGAGCCCGAGGAGAATGCTGGTGTGATCAACGCGTTTCTCGAGACACATTCCGAGTTCGAGGCGATTGCGCCGCACGACGCGCGCCTCGCGGCGATCCACGATGAGCGGGGTGGGCTCGACGCCGATCCGGGCGCGATCCTGCTCCCAGGGCTGTACGGCACCGATGGGGGGTATGCGGCGGTGTTGCGCGCGAGAGGGAGGGGCTAGAGGGGCCATGCCGAGACTTCTGATCGCCCTCAGCGTCGCCATGGTCGCATTCCTGGCGGGTTTCTTCGCGATCACCGAGCTCCTCTTGCCCAGCTTCGTCGGTCTCGGCGAGGAGGTGGCGGTTCCCGTTGTCGTCGGGGAGTCGCGCGAGGCGGCCCTTCGCGCCTTGAAGGCAGCGCAGTTGGTGCCCGAAGTGCGACTCGAACGAACCGATCCCGAGATCCCCGCGGGCATGATCCTCGCCCAGAATCCGCGACCGGGCTCTATGGTCAAGCTCGGTCGCCGGGTTTCGCTCACGGTGAGCACGGGGGCAGCCGCCGCGATCGTTCCGCCACTACGGGGAAAGACCGAGCGTCAGACTCGACTCGATCTCGCCGCCTCGGGACTCGAGCCGGGCGATGTCTTGCATATTCGCGACGACGCGGTCGGGCCGGGTCGCGTGCTGGCGTCCGCTCCGGTCGCCGGCATGTCCGTCGTGCGAGGGACGCCGGTCGATCTGCTCTTGAACGAGGGCCCGATCGAGGCGGCATTCGTGATGCCCGATCTGCGCGGGCATCGCTACGACGACGTTCAGCGCCGACTCGAGAGCAAGGGGTTTCGCGTCGAGCGAGCCCGCTATGTCGGCGGCGGACTGGGGGTGGAGCGGGTCACCGCGCAAGACCCGGCGCCGGGCGCGCGCATCGTGTCGGGTGCACGGATCTCTCTTTCGGTGGGGGGCGGTTGAAAATGCAGCTCGCACCGAGCATTCTATCGGCCGACTTCGCCCGTCTGGGCGAGGAGATCGCCGCGGTCGAAGAGGGCGGGGCCTCTCTCATCCACTGTGACGTGATGGACGGGCACTTCGTCCCGAATATCACTATCGGTCCCTTGGTCGTGCGCGCCGCCAAGAAGGTCACGAAGCTGCCTCTCGACGTGCATTTGATGATCGCCGATGCCGATCTGCACGCTCCGGCCTTCGTGGATGCCGGCGCCGACCGGATCACGGTGCACGCCGAGGCTTGCTTGCACCTGCATCGCACTCTCGATCGAATCCGCTCGCTCGGAGCGCAGCCGGGCGTGGCTCTCAATCCGGCCTCGCCGCTCGAGCTCGTCGGAGAGGTGCTGGACGAGATCGACTTGCTCCTCATAATGTCGGTGAACCCCGGCTTTGGTGGGCAACGCTTCATCCCGCGCGCGCTCGAGAAGATCCGGCGCGCGGCCGCGATGAGGAAGCACAGGGGAGCGGCCTTCGAGATAGAGGTCGACGGCGGTGTGGACGAGCAAAATGTCGCCGACGTTGTCGATGCGGGGGCCGATATCGTGGTCGCCGGCAGCGCGGTGTTCGACGGTCGAGATCCGCGAGAGGCGGCGCGCCGGCTTCTTTCCTGACGTCGATGCCAGACAGCTTCAGCGACTGCGTTGGGGCGGTGCTTCGACCGCCATCGGGCCCTCGACGATCTCCATCTCCGCCAATCGAGCGATCTCGCGGAGCATGCCGCTGAAGATCAGCGCATGCAGAGGGTAGACCGAGTACCAATAGAGAAGGCCGGTGACACCGCGGGGCAAGAAGCTCGCGATCTGCAGGAGCTCGGTCACGCCCTCGCCCCGGCGCTGAATGCGAAAATCGAGTGTTGCTTCACCCGGCAGCTTTATCTCGGCCAAGAGCAAGAGACGTTTGCCGGGCGTGGCGTCGAGAACGCGCCACCAGTCCAGAGCGTCGCCCACGGCGATGTGCTCGGGATCACGGCGCCCGCGGCGCGTGCCGTGGCCGCCGGCCAGGCGGTCCATGAATCCGCGCGCTTCCCAGAGCCAATTGGCGTAGTACCAGCCGTTGTCGCCCCCGATCCTCCGGATGCACTCCCACACCTGATCGGGCTCGCCACGCAGGAGTACTTTCTGCCAAGTGTCTCGCACATCGCCACCGGCATAAGGAGCATCGTGATAGCGACCCCACTCGGGAGGACGGATGGCGCCAGCATCCATCCAACTTGTCGTTACCACCTGTTGATCGATCCGCGCAAGCGCCAGGCGGATCGTCTCGCCGCAGGTGAGCAGTTCTTGAGGGATGATGGAACGAATTCTGTTGCTATCTCGAACGATCATATCCGCCCCCAAGCTCTTCGAGAGGGGGCGACCGAGGAAAGCGGGAATCGGCGTTACGAAATGGATGATCTGCGCTGCAATCGAGGGGCTCATGAACGAGAGGGGAACAACGATTCGTTGCCTCAGACCGGCCTCTCGTGCGTAGGTGTGAACCAGATCGCGGTAGGTCAAGACATCCGGCCCTCCGATATCGTAGGATCGACCGATTGTCGCTGGTTCTTCGAGACAGTGCGTCAGGTAGTAGAGTACGTTCCGGATCGCGATCGGCTGCGATTGAGTGAGCGCACGGTGAGATGTGAGCATGATCGGAAGACGCTCTACCAGATAGCGCAACATTTCGAACGACGCGCTCCCCGAGCCCAAGATCATCCCCGCGCGAAAACACGTCAGCGGAACCGCCCCCTCCCCCAGAATATCCGCGACCTCGGCCCGCGATCTAAGATGCTTGCTCAGCTCCTCGCCCCGATCTCCGAGGCCGCCCAGGTAGATGATGCGCTCGAGCCCCTCCTGCTCGGCGGCCCGCGCCATGTTCACCGCGGCGGTGCGATCGGTCTTTTCGAAATCGCTCACTTCGGAAGCCATCGAGTGCACGAAATAGTAGGCCGCCCAGCAACCGCGCAACGCCTCTTGCAGGGACTCCCGCTCGAGCATGTCGGCCGGGATCAGCTCGACATCCGGGTGGTGAGCCCAGTCCCGCCCTTCGAGCTTCTCGCGGGATCTCCCGGTGGCCCGCACGCGATAGCCGGCTTCGAGCAGTTTAGGAACCACTCTCCCGCCGACGTAGCCCGTCGCACCGGTTACTAGCACCACGCGAGGCACGATCGAGGTCCTTTCCGGCCGGCTGTCCGATGAAGAGGCGTCCGTCGATCTCTCTCCCCCTTCGAATCTCGAGCGACCGACGTTTTGATTGCGTCCGCAAGTCTAGCGCAGCGTCAGCTAGTTGTGACGCCGATCCCAAGAAGATCCCTGTGGGGACAGACACAGAGCGGCGGGCAGCCGTTGTTCATTGCCAGATCTACTCGATGGCCCCGCGCCGGACGAAGCTCCCGCCCTGAAAGCTCGCGAAAAGCGGGTGAGCTCGGCGCGCCCCACGTCGCTCTTGTCGCGAGCCCGGTCATCTCGGCCCGAAAGGTGGCCGCCCACCGTCGTGCGCTTCGTTTCAGGCAGAGGCTCAAGCTCAACGTGGCGGGGACTTCGGAGGCATTCCGCCCTGCTGCGGATGGCAACTGGCTCTCTCGCGCCAAGCGCGTGGTGGGGTGCCCGGTGGGCATGCTGCGCGAGCGACGTCGTCGGCTCATGGCCCGTTGCGCCATTCTCCCCGGCGGTTCTTCCGGCCGCTACCGCAGCTCCAGCCGATCCAGATCCACTGCGCTACGGAGAGCGCTCCCAGCAACGGCACCACTACCTGTCCCTTCTGACAAAAACGGCCCCCGCTTCCTTCCGGTTTCGGTCGAATCCGGAGGCCTGCCAAGAGAAGCGAATGGGGCAGCAGTCCGCAGGGGCGTCGCTCAACGATCGCCCATCCACTGCTCTTCACGGCGCGGCAGCGGGGGCGGGTCGAAGCTGAGTAGGGCGGCGGCGTCGCCGATGTTGGCGAGCTGCAAGTAGCCGGACCGGCTATTCGAGTACCCCAGCTTCAGCGGTGCGTGCAGTGGCTTGCCCGCTGGCACGAAACGCTCGCCGTCGAACCAGAGCGGAGTGGTCATCCACCGGTGGTTGTAGCCGAGCCGGCCGCTGGCGTGGCCGATATGCAGAATCCCGTCTTGGGCCACGAAATCGAAGAAGAAGCGACCGTCCGGTATGCGATCATCGAAGACGTACCTGTGGATCAACTCGGGGTGGTAGGGGTCGGAGACCTCGTGGACCCAGATCAGCAGCTCCTCGGCCAACTCCCCTCGATAGAAGAGGTCGCGGGTATCGTCGAAGGCGTAGTAGTTGGCGAAGTCGTTGACCTCCTCGTAGATCCGCTCGATCCCCTGCTCGCGGGAGACCCTGTAGAAAGAAAGTGTGTCGTCGTCTCTGTGGGTCTGCACCGCCGCGAGTAGATCGGTGGCGGATCCCGGGAAGGGGCGGGCGGCGACGTCGAGCAAATCCACAGCCATCCACTCCGGGTCGATGAAGGTGCCGAGCAGTGCTGGATGGGATGGATCGGAGAGGTCGAAAACCGGGTTGGCGGTGACCAGAAAGTCGCGCTCGATGGTCCAGGGCACATACCCGTGAAATGTCCGAAATGGTGTCGCGACCGAGTCGGCCAGGGCCAGGGTATCGCCGCGCTCGAAGATGTAGTACCAGTCCCTCCAGTTCGTGATTAGGTCTTCTCTTCTGACACCTGCATAGAGATGCGTGTCGTTCATCGCCATCAGCGAGGCATTGGGGAAGCGGGTCACGGTCCCTGGAGAAGAGAAGCCGGCTCGCATGTCGGTTCCGTAGGAGAGCTTCCATCCCGCGCCATCGGTACCCCCGTGCGTCGCCCAGCCATCGCCGTTGGTTGCGACGGTGACGGTGCGGATATCGGGTTGATCGAGCAAGAATCGCTTTCGATGCTCCAGCTCCGGTCCTTCGAAAAGCCAAATCAGGCTGCCGCCGTCAGAGTAGTAGAGGCGGCCCGACTCGAGAAAAACGAAACTCTGAGACCTCGAGCTGCCCAGATCGCCATCGGCGAAAAGCAGCGACGATGCGCCCGTCTCGTCGACCTCGAATACGAAAAGGGTGTCGCGCGCCCCGACCGCCGCGACCCGATCGATGCGGCGCTCCGGATCGTGCCAGACGTCGATCGGGCCGACCGGCACACCAAGGCCGATCGGTGGAAGCAGTGTCGCGAGGTGGCTGAGGGTCCCGGGCGACTCGATCCGATAGAGCTGCAGGCCGTCGTAGTCGGACGCGTACAGATGATTCGAAGCCGGGCTGGTCTCGACTTCACGGTTGTCCCGTCC
>CAZFNT010000185.1:0-7755 GCA_964520315.1 uncultured Gemmatimonadota bacterium | reverse complement strand
CGTCGAGGCGGCAATCGGTCCCCGAACTCGGGCGATTCTGGTGGTCCATCTCTACGGTGTGCTATGCGACATGCGGGCGCTCCGGCGGATCGCGGACCGGCACAACCTCGCGCTGGTGGAAGACGCTGCGCACAGCGTCGAAGGGGTGCGCGATGGCGTGCGTCCCGGCCAGGTCTCCGATGCGGCCTGTTTCTCCTTCTACGCGACGAAAAACCTGAGCTCGGGCGAAGGGGGGGCGATCACGGTGCACGACGAGGGCACACGCGATCTCCTGCGCCGGCTGCGGCTCCACGGCATGACCCGAGATGCGCATATGCGCCACGAGGGCCCGGGCGCCGGCCCCGGTTACGACATGGACGTGCTCGGCTGGAAGTACAACATGGACACGATCCAGGCGGCTCTCCTGTTACCGCAGCTCGACCGGATCGACGAGACCCTCTCGCGCCGCCGCCAGGCCTGGGGCTGGTTCATGGAGGAGATCGGCGAGATCAGCGGAGTAGAGCTGCCCGAGATACCCGATGGCTGCGAGAGTGCGTACCATATTTTCTCGATTCGGGTCGATCGGAGCCGCCGCGGCCCGACGCTGCAAGCGCTTCGTGTCCGCGGAATCGGCTGTGCGGTCAACTTCCTCCCGGTCCATCTTCTGACCTACTACAGGGAGCGTTTCAGCTTCGGCGAGGGGACGCTGCCGGTAGCGGAGTCGATCGGAGCGCGTACGATCACCCTGCCTTTCTACCCATCGATCACTCGTGACGAAGTGGCCCGGGTCGGTCGCGCACTTCGGGAAGCCCTCGACCACGGTGCGTGAAAAGGTCGTGATCCGCGGCGGCGGCGAAATGGGGTCGGGAGTTGCCGACGCGCTGCATCGGGCCGGGTTCCGAGTGGTGGTGCTCGATCGCTCGCCGCCGACCTCGTTGCGCCACGGCATCGCCTTCGCCAGCGCGCTCGTCAGGAGTTCAATAGTGGTCGAGGGGATCGAAGGGGTGCGCTGTGAGAGCCAGCGAGATGTGCGCGAGTCATGGTCCAGCGGAAGAGTAGCGGTTTGGGCCGCGGAGGAATCCCCGCTCGGCGGAGCGGCGCCCGATGTTCTCGTCGAGGCGCGGATGCGGGGGCTGATCCATCCACCGGTGCGGATCGACGAGGCACGCGTGGTCGTGGCGATCGGACCAGGGGTCGAGGCGGGGCGCGACGCGCATTTCGTGATCGAGTCGATGCGAGGGCCGAGGCTCGGGCAGGTGCTCACGCGGGGCGAGGCGGAGCCGCACAGCGGTGTGCCGGGTGAGGTGCGCGGCTTCACCGAAAAGAGAATCCTGCGCGCGCCTTGCGAAGGGATCTTCCGCCGCGAGCTCGATCTGGGCGACTTCGTCGATCAAGGTGATTTGGTGGGATGGGTGCGAAACGAGGCGGTTTGCGCGGGCCTCCGGGGCATGATCCGAGGGCTGAAGCTCAGCGGGATCGAGGTCGGCGCTAGGCACAAAGTGGGCGATGTCGATCCGCGGAGGGATCGCTCTCTGCTCGGTGTGCGGACCGACAAGGCGCGGGCGATCGGGCGCGGAGTCCTGCGGGCGCTGCGGGAGTGCGGAGTGAGGCCGTCATGATGGAGCGTCTGAGGGAGCGGATGCGTCGCGCGTCGATGGCCATGGTGACGGCGGTGGTGATCGCGGTGGCTTTCGAGATCGCCTGGAACGAGGCTATCGGGCGGGGAATGCCTATGGCTTACGCCGCGTTCTGCGCCCTCTCTAGCGCCGGAGTGGCGGGCTGTCTCGCTCTGGCGTCCGCGCTGCTGCCTTTCGGAGGGGCGCATCTCGCGCTGTGGGCCTGGGTGACCCTTTGCGGTGCCTACGGCCTTGGGCCGATGGGGGCCATCTTCTGGGGAGTCGCGGCGGCGGGCCTGATGGCGCCGGGACTGATTGCCCGACCTCGCCCGATGGTCATGGGAGCCTGCGCTTCAATCGCCGCCACGACTACGCTTCTGACTTGGCGATCGGTCGCGGCACTCTGGCCCGGATTGCCGGCGGAGGGAATCAAGGGGGCGATTCTCTCGGCGGCGCTCTTCGGCTTCTGTCTCCTGGCCGCGGTTGGCGGGGTGTCGGTCGCGTCCCGCGTGACACCTCGGCGAGCGGGTGTGGCGGTAGCGATCGGACTGATCGCACTCGCGCCGCTCCTGGCGGCGAAAATGATCGCGCCAAGGGGCCGCTCGTGGGAGCGCCGTCTTCCGGGCGGCACCGGAAACGACAGCCTCGTATCGGTCATCTTGCTCGTGCTCGATACCGTGCGCGCCGATCACCTCTCCGTGTACGGCTACGAGCGGGAGACCACCCCGAGTCTCGCCACGTTCCTTCGAGAGCGAAAGAACGTGGTGCTCTTTCCGCAGACCTATTCCCCCTCGTCGTGGACGCTGCCGGCACACGCATCGCTATTCACCGGCGTGATGCCTTCCGAGCACGGGATCCACTCTTTCGATCGCTTCGCCGAAGGGCGTGTGTCTTTCTCGGCTCTGAGCGCCGATTCCACGGTTGCGGAGGTCTACAGGCACCGCGGGTACCACACACTTGCGGTCCCAGCCAACCCCTTCTTGCGGCTCACACCGGAGCTCTGCCGTGGCTTCGACCTTGTCCGCTGGCCGCCGGGGAACCCCTTTTCGGTGCTCGTGGGCGAGTCGGTGCGAGGCCGCTGGCTGCCCGGGTTGAGGCGGCACACGGCGACCGCGAGCGAGGTGAACTCGATGGTCCTCGATCTTCTGAGCGCCGCGGGCGATGCGCCGGTCTTCCTCTTCGCCAACTATATGGACGCGCACGCGCCCTATGCGGCGCGCGGCGACCACGCCAGTCGCTTCGGAGGATCCACGAGCCCCTTTGGAGGGGAGCCGCCGGAGCTGGGTTGGTCGCAAGAGAAGGTGGCGGATCGAATCGCGCGCTACGACGAAGAGATCTCCGGGTTGGATGCCGCGATCGGAGACCTCTTGGCCGAGCTCGGTGCGCGTGGAATCCTCGATCGCGCATGGGTGTTCATCACTTCCGACCACGGTGAGGCCTTCGGCGAGCACGGTGCAACGAACCACGGGACCGGACTTCACAACGAGCAGATCCGCGTGCCCCTGATCGTGAGCTACCCGCCAGGGGAGCGGATCGATGCGGACCCAGGCCCGGTCGGGTTGCTCGATGTGGCGGAAACGCTCTTCGAGCTCGCCGGAGCCGCCTCGCCCCGGCGCGGGCGCTCGCTGCTCGATCGGTCGGCGCGGCCGGGCGTCGTGGGAATGGAGTTCTACGGCGCGAGGGCGAAGGTAGGGCGCTTCGGACACTCCGCTGGTCAGGAGGCGCGGGCGGTGATCGCCGGCCCGCACAAGCTCATCGGAGCGGACGGTGGTTTCGAGCTCTACGACCTGGCCACCGATCCGGGTGAGAAGCGCGACCTGGCCGACGACCACCCGGAGCTGGTGGCCGAGCTGGCGCTCCTTCTTCCCTCTCTCGCCGATTCGCCACCACGAGGGGGAGCGCCCCCTCTGCGATTGACGAGCAAGATGATCCAGACGCTACGCGCCTTGGGTTACGTCGAAGAGTAGAATTCTCGAACAGTGCTAGCTCTTCTCGGCTCGAATCCTGAGCAGATCGAGCCTTGCGGTGGATAGAGCCGGGTGACCATCGCCCATCGTTGACGATGCCAAGGGTATCTCCGTCAGGAGCTTAGGCTCCGCGGACGCCTTCCCCTTCAATCTGGCACGCCGATTGCACATCGGTCCCGCAGGTTGTCTTCTACAGAACCCCGGCGACTAGCATCGAGGACCAGCGATGACCCGATTTCACCATTCAATGCTCTCGGCGCTCATATGGATGATCGCTGGCGCCGCCGCTGCCGCGACACTTCCATTGGATCAGTACCAAGGCTACCTGGATCTTCATGACGAAGACCGGGTCACGGGGCGGTTCACGATCGGCGAAGACGACGAGGGGCACACATGGTTCTGGACGCCCGAGGGCAACGCGTACTTCGGTATGGGCGTCAACAAAGTCTCGAGCATCTGGGTCGAGCTGCACAATGGTGACGCGTGGAGGGAGACCTACGGGCGAAACCGCTGGACCTGGGGGGAGATGCAAAGAGAGCGCCTCCTCGATTGGTCGTTCAACAGCATCGCGCATCTGTCGAGCTCGGGGCCGCGGAACGACAACTACACTTACGGTGATTCTCGTCTCTACCGAAGGATGCAGCTTCCCTTCGCCGTGACCCTCTTTCTCGTCGCCCACGAAGGGATCCGCAATTGCATTCCTGAAGAGGACTATCTCTCTGAGCGCTTCCCCGATGTGTGGAGCGACGACTGGGCGGAGACCGCCGATCTGCGGGCCGAGCGGATGATCTCGAAGGTACGCACCGATCCCCATCTTCTCGGCTACTACATGGCCAACGAGCTTTGGACCCGCTACGAGTACGAGGGCCACGAGATCTGGGCCGATTACATCATCGCTCTCGATTCAGATGCTCCCGGCAAACAGCAGTGGGTGGCGATGATGGCGGAAGTCTACAGCGACCCCGAGGAGTTCAACGCGGTCTATGCCGACTCGCTCGGTTGGAGCATCAGCTATTTCGGCGAGCTGCACGAAGTGTACGAGCTGCGCATGGAGGTCGACGATGCGAGGGAGTTCACCTACCGCATTCTGGACCGCTTCGGTCAGGTAGCGCATTCCAAAGTCAAGAAGTACGACCCGGACCACCTGATTCTCGGCACGCGAATGTCGCTGAGTCAGGGCGCCTTCGGTGCGGCGGTCGAAGCGCTCGCGCCCTACTGCGACGTGCTTTCGTTCAACTCTTACGGCAGCAGTCCCCGTCTGATGGACACCGTGCACCAATACACGGACAAGCCGATCATCATCTCGGAGACGAGCTATCTGGCTGACGACACCGGATACTCCAACAGACCATACCCCCGTGTGCCGGATCAGGAGCAGCGAGGAGTGTCGTACAGGTGGGCGATCACGGAGTTCGCCTCGCGCCCCTTCGTCGTCGGCGTCTGGTGGCATGCCTTCTACGATCACGGCGCGGACGAGAACTGGCGCAATTGGGGCTTGATCGATCCTCTGAACGACACTCCCTACGATGGTCTTCTGGATCTCGCCCAAGAGACGAACGAGATGCTCTTCGATATCCACTCCGGAGAGGTCACACGGAGCTGGTGGCGGTCATCGCTGGAGAAGGGGCAGATGTCTCCGGGGGACTGATCGAATTCGCTCCGGCGATTGTGCGGGCGAGAAGGGCGGCGAGCGGTATAGTGTCGGGGATTCACTCGCTATTCGAGCCGATCCCAACGACACAAGAGTCGCCCGCCCATGTATCTCATCCTCGAGCACTACGAACGCCCGACCACGATCGAAGAGTGCCTCCGCTTACTGCATTGCCCCAGCGAACGCGCTGCGATTCTGGCGGGCGGCACCGAGCTCAATGTTCGCGGCCATGAAAAGCTGACCAGGGTCGTCGATATCCAGGCTCTCGGGATCGACGAGCTGCGTGTCGAGGGGGGCGAGGCTCGGATCGGCGCGGGAGTGACGCTCTCGCGCGTCGCCGAGCATCGAGAGCTGACGGGGCCTCCGATCGCGGCCTTGCGAGATGCGGCCAACGCATTCGCCAATGTCGCGATAGCGAACCGGAGCACCATCGGTGGGCGGGTCATGATCGATCGCCCAGATCAAGATCTCCCCCCGGCCCTGGCGGCGCTCGGGGCCAAGCTACGGCTTGCTCGCCTGGACGGCGCGGCGACAGTGCGCGAAGAGGAGATCGACTACCCGACCGATCACGGCGCGCGCGAGATGCTCAAGGGAGCGCTGCTCCTCGAAGTGATCGTTCCGATCGAAGGGAAGGGCGCGAGCGCACTACGACGCATGGGACGCAGCGCGGTCGACGCACCGCTAGCGACCGTCGCGGCCGCGATTCGCGACGATCGGGTGTGCGTTGCGGCCAACATGCAGGGGCCCGGCGCCGACTCGCTGAGCCGGCTTGAAGAGACTGAAGCGCTGGCGAGCGGATGGCTGTCACGGCGACCGAAGGGCTGGAGAGGAGAGGCGCGCGCATCGCTCATTCACGAACTGAACCCCTACGGCGACGCCTGGGCGAGTGGCGAATACCGGCGCGATCTCGGAGCGGCTCTCGGTGTGCGGGCACTGGCCGCGATCCTCGGAGAGGAGGAGCTGTCTTGAAGATAGAGCTTCGCGTGAACGACCGATCGGTCTCATGGGATTGCGAGCCGCACGAGTTCCTGACCGAAGTGCTTCGCCGAAACGGCTTGAAAGGAACGAAACGAGGCTGCGAATCGGGCGACTGCGGCGCATGCGCGGTTCTGCTCGACGGCCGCGAAGTACCGAGCTGCGTCGTGCTGGCCGCCCAGGCCGCCGGCCACGAGATCACGACGATCGAGGCGATCGGCAGCTTCGACTCGCCCCACCCGATCCAGGAGGCCTTCGTCGACCGCACGGCAATCCAGTGCGGCTACTGCACACCGGGCATGGTGATCGCCGCCAAGGCGCTCATCGATCGAAACCCCGCACCGAGCGAGCGCGATGTCCGCCGCCGGCTCGCCGGCCACGTATGCCGCTGCACCGGCCACGTGAAGCCGATCGCCGCGGTCCTCGAGGCGGCGCGCAGACTGGAGGGCGGATCGTGAGCCGCAGCGAAGCAGATCGAGACCGGCGAGAGGAAACCTGGGATACGGGCGAGGAGCGGATCGGCGAGCAGGACCGCTACCAGGTGGTCGGCAAGAGCGAGCGACGGGTAGATGCCCTCAAGCTCGCCCTCGGCCAGGGCACCTACACCGACGATCTCGCGTTAGATAACACGCTGCACCTGAAGCTCCTCTGGAGCCCGCACGCCCACGCGCGCATCGTTTCGATCGACACCAGCGCCGCCGAGCGGGTCCCCGGAGTGGTGCTGATCCTCCACCACGGCAATGTGCCTCGAATTCCGTACACCACCGCGGGGCAGGGCCACCCCGAACCATCCCCCTACGATCAGTTCGTCTTCCCCCGAAAAGTGCGTTTCGTGGGGGACCGTGTCGCCTGTGTCGCCGCCGAGACGGAACGAGCGGCGGTTCGTGCGGCCGCGCTGATCGATGTCGAGTACGAGCTACTCGAGCCGGTATTCGATCCGCGAAAGGCTATCGAGGCCGGCGCTCCCGTGATCCACGACGAGCCGGAAGCCACCGGGCTGCCCGACTACGACAAGAAACGCAACATCGCGGCGCAGATGAACGTCACCCATGGCGACATCGACGCGGAGCTCGATCGCGCGGACCTTGTTCTGGAGAGAAGCTACGAAGTGCCCTACCAGCACCATGCGTGCCTGGAACCCCACGTGGCGCTCTCGTGGCTCGACGAGGATCATCGACTCGTGATCAGGGTAGCGACCCAAGTGCCCTTCCACAGTCGCCGAATCCTCGCCCGAATCCTCCAGATTCCGCTGCGACGCATTCGGGTCGTCAAGCCGCGGATCGGTGGCGGCTTCGGCGCGAAGCAAGAGATCCTGCTCGAAGATCTTCCCGCCCTGGTCACGCTGCGCACGGGGCGCCCCGCCCGCCTGATGCTCACCCGCTCCGAAGAGATCGTGTCGTCACGCACGCGGCATCCCCAGCTCCTGCGCTGGAAGACGGCCGTGACGAGCGAGGGGCGGATCCTCGCCCAGGAGCTCGACGTTCTCGCCAATACCGGAGCCTACGGGGCGCACGCGCTGACGGTCCAGACCTGCACAGCCGGCAAGACGCTGCCCCTCTATCGCGCC
>CAZFNT010000184.1:0-7769 GCA_964520315.1 uncultured Gemmatimonadota bacterium | reverse complement strand
CGAAGAGAGCGCCGTTCTGGTGAACGAAGAGCCGAACCGAGTGCGTTCGCATCGATTCGCGGTCGCTCGCAGCGTGCTCTGGGACCCGCTTCTTCGATACCGAACGGTGGACGGACCGCGAGGAACCGAGATCCCGGTGAGCCGTGGGCGATGGAGGTTCGGTCGGGTCACACACCCCGGCAGTGAGATCATGTATGACGTCGTGCACTGGGCCGACGTCGAAGAGCTCAGTGCCACGCTCTTCTTCCGCAGGGGAACATCGATCCTCTGCCAGATCTCCTACGAGGGTCTCTTCGAGGTCGGCAAGAGGCTACTCGAGACGAACGAGCTTCTTGCCGCCACCGAGATAAGTGCTCCGACTGCCTTGCCAGCAGTAGATGAAGCCATCGGCGAAGCCCAGGCGGTTGCCGTTGTAGTAGCCGATCTCGCAGGTGAGGTCGGCCATCGCGGACCAAGCGTCCTGTGCGATCGAGTAGCGATGGACCAACACCGACGGAGTCTCGTCGACCGCGCCGCCGCTCAGCGCGTAGATGCTGCCGGTGTAGCGGGAATCGAAACCTCCGGCCCAAAGGAGCGATGCCCCGTCCCCCACGCCTCCCGGATCTGGTACGTCGGCGAGCGTGCTCCACTGGTCGGTCGCCAGATCGTATTCGAAGAAATCGGTACGCGGGGTGGTCTCGCTGTACTCCCCCGTGAGGGCATAGAGAGAGCCCCCTCCGGCCCAGCTCAGGCTGGCTCCGTCGTCGGCGTTCAGCGGCGGCGGCGTCAGCTCGGCCCAAGATCCCTGGGTCGGGTCGTAGCGGGCAAAGCTCGTGCCGTGCTGGCGGCTTCCCAGAATCGCATAGAACCTGCCGTCCCAAGTGCAGTGGATGATCGCGTCTCCCGCGCCCTGCGGACCAAGAGTCGATTCGATCTGCAGCCAGAAGTCACCGATCGTGTCGTAGCGCCAGAACTCCCTTCGATCGTCATCGCTGTAGCGCGCTCCCGCGAGAGCGTAGATCTTCTGGTCGCCGTCCCAGGCCAGGGCGGTGCCGTTGCGAAACACACCGTCGGGTAATGTGGACGTATCTCGATCCTCCCATAGATCGGAGATCGGATCGTATCGCCAGAAGCTCGGCGTGGACGCCGCGGTAGCGTCTCTGACGATCCACAACGCATCTCCGGTCGAGGTGAGGGCCTCGCCGAAGGCGCCCGTCTTGGGGCACGCCGATCGATCGATCCACTGCGGAAACGGAAGAGGTGCCTCCGCCTTGTGGTGGAAGAGCGGTGTGGCTTGGAGGGCGAGAGCGAGTATCCAAGTCTGGATGGCGAGCGCGGCCGCTGGCACCGGCATGTCGGAGGGTCTCCTCGGGGATCAGGCCATTGTCGAACTTGTGCCCATGCTAACCCGCGAACTCGCGTGCTCGGACGGTTGAATCGAGCATCACGATCGTGTCGATGAGTATACGATTGACAATCTCGCTCGTCGGTGTGCGACGAGCCCCGGAGAGACTCCAACATGAAAGTCTGCATCGCCTATCCCGCCCTCAACGGCAAAGCCAGCCCGATGCTCACCCAGAACCGTCAGTTCCAGTGGATGAGCATCGGATCGTATATCTACCCTCTGGTTCCGGCCTATGCGGCCACGATTCTGGCTGAGGATGGCAACGACGTGCTCTGGCACGACGGCATCGCCGAGCAGCGCACCTACGACGACTTTCTGCGCGAGCTCGAGAGTGAAAGGGTCGACGTCGTGGTCTTCGAGACGAAGACTCCCGTCGTGAAGTACCACTGGAACATCATCGACGATATCAAGGAGCGGATTCCCGGGATCAAGACCGTGCTCTACGGCGACCATGTCACGGCCCTGCCCGAAGAGACACTGCTCCATTCGAAGACCGACTTTGTGCTGACAGGGGGGGATTACGACTTCTCTCTGAGAGAACTGGTCCGATGGCTGCGCGGATCCGCCGATTCGCCCCCCGGTGGAGTTTGGTGGCGCGACGATCGGGGAGAGATCAGCTCGAGCGGTACCTTTCGTCTAGATGCCGACCTGAACTCCCTGCCCTTCATCGATCGCGACCTCACCAAGGCGCATCACTACTTCGAGAAGTGGAAGAAAAGAGAGCCGTTTCGCTACACCATGGTCGCCCGTGACTGCCAGTGGGGTCGCTGCACCTTCTGCTCGTGGACCACCACCTACAACAACTTCCGCACCCAGAAACACACGAAGTTGCTCGACGAGATCGGTCATCTGATCGAGAACTACGGTGTCAAGGAAGTCTTCGACGATTCCGGCAACTTCCCGACCGGCAAGTGGACCTACGACTTCTGCCAGGGCATGATCGAGAGGGGTTACTCCGACGAGATCCTCTTTACCTGCAACATGAAGTTCGATCTTCTCGTGAAGCACCCCGATCTGATCGATCTGATGGTGAAGGCGGGGTTCCGCAAGGTGAAGTCGGGGCTGGAGTCGGCGTCGCAGGCCACTCTCGATATGCTCGACAAGAACATCAAGGTCGAAGACATCGTGGAGGGTTGCAGGATGGCCTCGCGCGCAGGTCTCGACGTGCAGCTCACCATCATGGTCGGCTACCCCTGGGAAACGAAGGACGACGCCCAGCGTACGGTCGATCTCGCCCGCGAGCTCTTCAACCAGGGGTACGCGGAAATGCTCCAGGCGACCGTCGTAATCCCTTATCCAGGAACGCCGATCTACGAAATGGCCCAGGCCAACGGGTGGTTCAGGTTCGATCCCGCCGAGTACGAGCGCTACGATATGACCGAACCGGTTCTCATCACGCCGGACATGACTCCCAACGAAGTGCAGAACATGTCGGCACAGATCTACAAGAACTTCCTCTCGCCTCGATTCGTCGTGAGGAACCTGAAGAAAATCCGCTCTTGGGAAGACATCTCATACCTGGCCCGCGGAGCGGTCGCGGTCGGCGGGCATATTGCCGATTTCTGGAAGGTGCGGAAGTAGGTATGGTCTCGTTCGCCCGCATCCCCTAGAATCTCGAAAGTTGATGTTCCATTGCGTGTTGCGCCGCGTTCTCACTCCCCGAGCACAGGGAGGTCCGGTCTTGTTGTCGCCCATCTTCCTTCCGATCGTCTTCGTGGTGGCCCTTTCGGCAACCTCGGGTGTGGCCGCCCCCATGATGGGTGCGCCCTATGTCGTTGGAGCGAACGATCGTTTCGATGTCTTCGTGTGGAAGCATACCGAGCTCTCTCTGACACTCGACGTCACCGGCGACGGCATGGTTCGCTATCCGCTAATCGGCGACATGCCCGTGGTGGGAAGCACACCGAGTCAGATCGCCGCTGTCATCGCCAAGGGGCTGAGCGACTACATTGTCGATCCGAAGGTCACGGTGATCCCGCGGGATTTCGACAGGCCGACTGTCGCCGTGATCGGTGAGGTGAACGTGAAGGGGCCCTTGGACTACCAAGAGGGGGCGCACCTGAGTGACTACCTGGCGGCCGCCGGGGGGCCGACCGACGACGCCAAGCTCTCCACGATTACGATCACGCGGCTGGCCACCGGGGGCGCACTGAACATCGAGATCGACGCCGAATCGCTTTTCGAAGATGGTGATCCGTCGACCGACTTCATTCTACGAGAGGGAGACGTGGTCTACGTGCCAGCGAAGTTCTCCCTCATCGACACGCGCATCGTTGTGCTGACCACCACCGGTGTACTGGGCATACTGGTTACATTGCTCAGAGGGATCTGACCCGGGCGACCCGAGGGACGAAAGGCGCGAGCGTGCCAACCGAACGATCAACCATGGAAACGTCGGGCAAGGGGTTGGCGGCGCTGATGGGATTCGTCTCCAACGATGTGGGGATCGATCTCGGCACGGCCAACACTCTGATCTATGTGCGCGGCCGCGGAATCGTCTTGAACGACCCATCGGTGGTCGCCGTCAACATGCGGGATCGTCGCGTCGTGGCGATCGGGTCCGACGCGAAGAAGATGATCGGCAAGACGCACGATGACGTCGATGCGATCCGCCCGATGAAAGACGGCGTCATTGCCGACTACGAGATTACCGAAGAGATGCTGCGCCTTTTCATCACGAGAGTCCTCAAGAGGCGTTTCCTATTCCGTCCTCGGATCATCGTGTGTGTTCCGAGTGGGATCACCGAGGTCGAGAAACGGGCCGTTCGCGACTCCTGTGAGCATGCGGGTGCTCGCGAGGTCTACCTCGTTGCGGAGCCGATCGCGGCGGCGATCGGAGTGGGGCTGCCGGTCGCCGAGGCCAACGGCAACATGATCATCGACATCGGGGGCGGCACGACGGAGATAGCGGTTATCGCACTCTCCGGAATCGTGTCGGACGAATCGATTCGTGTCGGCGGCGACCGTTTCGACGAGTCGATCGTCCAGTATCTGAAGAACGCCTACAACCTGCTGATCGGAGACCAGACCGCCGAGAGCATCAAGATCAATGTCGGTTCCGCTTTTCCACTCGACGAAGAGCTTGAGATGGAGGTGAAGGGTCGCGACCTGGTCACCGGGATTCCGAAGACCATGGTCATCAACTCCGTCGAGATTCGTGACGCCCTGCGTGAGCCGATCAGCCAGATCGTCAACTCGGTTCGGCTGACGCTCGAGGGAACCCCTCCCGAGCTGGCGGCCGACATCGTCGATCGCGGAATCGTGATGACCGGCGGAGGCGCGCTCCTGCGCGGTATCGACGCCCTGGTGCGCGAAGAGACCAATCTGCCGGTTTCGGTGGTCGACGATCCGCTCACCTGCGTGGTTCGGGGAACCGGTAAGATCCTCGACGACATGGAGGCGTACGAGAAGGTCCTCATGCCCGCGCGGCGAGGGTAGGAGAGCCGGGCGGGATGAACGGCTTCAAAGATGAGGCCGTGCTCGTCTCGGCCGTCGTCGTATCTCTGGTGCTGATCGGGCTCGGAGACGGTGCGCTTGCTCATGCCCTCGGTCGAGTCGTCGCGTTGGCATTTCATCCCCCACGTGCGACGGTTGGCTGGATCGACGAGGGGCGGGCGCTCAGGCGGGAGTACAGTCTGATCGCCGGTCGATTGGCGAATGCGGAGCATCGGCTCACGCGACACCAAGAGCTGGCGACCGAGAATCGCAGGCTCCGGGACTTGCTCGACTTCTGCGAGCGCGCGCCATCGGCGTTGATTGCGGCCAGGGTCATTGCACTGCAGGGAGCTCCTCGCTCAGGGGACCTGACGATGATCATAAACAAGGGAGCCCGGGTGGGCGTCCAGGTCGGCATGGCTGTGATCACACCCGACGGACTGGTCGGCCGCATCGCCATCGCCAACGATTTTTCTTCGGCTGTCGAGCCGCTCTTTTCGCGGCAGCTAGCCGTGAGTGCCTACGATCTCCAAACTCGCGTCGTGGGGATCGCCCGGTGGTTCGACGGTGCACGGATCTCGCTCGACAACGTCCCCCTTCACTGCGAAGTGGCGATAGGAGACACGATCGCGACGAGCGGCCTGGGAGCGCGCTATCCGCGGGGCGTACGGATCGGCGTCGTCGACCGCGTGCAAGTTCACGACTACGAGCTTTTCCGGAAGATCGGTGTTTCGCCTTCGGTGGAGTTCAACCGAATCGAAGGAGTGCTCGTCGTGCTCTCGATCGATCCGGAGGTCGAGAAGCTAGTATTCGATGAGACCGGTCAGACCCTTCTGCCATCGAGGCTACCGTGACCTTGGCGCGCTCCGCGCTCTTCGCTGTCTTGCTCTACTTGGTGCTGATGGTGGAGACGCAGCCACAGTTTCACGCCATCGCCATCTTGGGCGCCACGCCCGATTTGGCACTGGTCGTGCTCTGTGTGTACGGAGTGGAGCGGGGTGCAGCCCGCGCGACGGCTCTCGGCTTCGCGATGGGCCTGGTTCGCGATGCGGCCGCCGGTGGTGCGCTGGGCGTCTTCGCCTTCGTCGGCACGATCGGCGGGTACTTGGCCGGGAAGCTCGGCCGACGTATCTACAAGCGACATCTTTCTACTCAGCTCCTCTTCACGGTCATGATCGCCGTCATTGTCCATCTGCTTGCTCTTGTTCTCGACACAGGTGGGAACATCGGGCAAGTCGTTCGCAGCGCTCCACTCACGGTCGGCATGAAAGCCGCGTACACGGCGCTTCTGGCTCCACCGGTCTTTCGACTCGGAATCCTCGCGCTCGAGCGAAAGAGGCGGATGCATGGCCGTTGATTCTTCTCCCGGCGTCGATGAGCGGGCGACTTGGGCCAGGATCGTTCTCGCATTCCTGTTTGCCGTGCTTCTGTCGAGGCTCGGCTATCTGCAGATCCTCCAGCACGGGCTCTATTCCAAGGTGGCCGACCAGAACCGCATTCGTGCCTTGGTTCGCCCCGCGCCGCGCGGCATCATACGGGATCGAGAGGGTCGTATTGTTGCTGAGAACAGAGCGATTTACTCGATCGAAGCGACACTCGGGATCACGTCGAATCGCGCCGATTCTCTCGCGGATCTGATCGCGGCCTCGGCCGGTCGCGACCGAGAGTTCCTCCGCCATCGTCTTCAAGAAGCGGTGGTCGAGGATCCAATACGGATTGGGCGGCGGCTTGCCAGGCCGGTTCGCATCGTGGGCGACGCAAGACTCCCCTTGGTGGCTCTTGCCGAAGAGCACGCTACAGAACTCCCTGAGATCGATGTTCGAATCAAGGCGAAGCGATACTATCGCTATGGCTCGGTCGCCGGACACGCAATCGGATATCTGGGGGAGATACGCAAGGACGAGCTCCATCTGCCATGGGCGGTCGGCCGGTACGGACCGGGCGAGCTGGTCGGCAGAACCGGGGCTGAACGGCGATACGAGATGCTGCTCCGGGGTCGAGACGGTGTTCGTGTCGTCGAAGTCGATTCCCATGGTCGAGAAGTCCGGCTTCTGCCCAACGAAGAGCACCGCGATCCCCTTCCCGGAATGGACGTCTTTCTGACCCTCGACCTCGATCTTCAGCTTCTCGCCGACTCTCTGATGGCGGATCGGGCCGGCGCGATCGTGGCGCTGAATCCACAGGACGGGGCTGTTCTCGCTCTGGTCTCCAAGCCGGATTACGATCTGAATCTCTTCGGTCGTGGTGAGATATCCAGCAGCGACTGGGCCACGATCCGAGACGATCCGAAAACACCTATGCTCCATCGTGCGATCGCGGGGCTCTATCCACCCGCGTCGACCTGGAAGTTGGCGATGTCCGCCCTGGCCTTCGAGAGCGGCGTGATCGACCGATCGACGGAGTTCCCCGCCGCGTGCACCGGGGGCTATCAATTCGGGCGTCGCTTTTTTCGCTGCTGGTCTTGGGGCGGCCATGGACTTACCGACCCGCTCGAGGCCTTCGAGAGGTCGTGCGATGTCTTTTACTACCAGCTCGTGCAGCGCTTTCAGCTCGATCCTCTCATGGAAGGCGCGCGCGGCCTGGGGTTCGGGTCGAAAACTGGCATCGACATTCCTGGTGAGAAATCAGGAGAGCTCCCATCAACCGAATGGTATGACGAGCGCTTCGGTCCCAAGGGCTGGTCGAGAGGTGTTCTTCTCAACCTGTCGATCGGTCAAGGTGAGATTCTGGCGACGCCACTGCAAGTAGCGTCGTTTTTCGGCGCGGTGGCCGCTGGGGGTGAGCTCGTCAGGCCTCACCTTCTCGAGCGGGCCGCGTCCGCGGATGACCGAAGTGTTGAGAAAGTGCCCGCACTCTCGGTGCGGCGACTGAGGCTTGGGCGAGAGACACTTTCCCTTCTGGAAGAGGCGCTCGTGCGCGTGGTGGAAGGGAATAAGGGAACGGGAAAGAA
>CAZFNT010000183.1:0-7771 GCA_964520315.1 uncultured Gemmatimonadota bacterium | reverse complement strand
TCGCCCCGGGGAGCGGATCGGGCTCGCGGACGATGTTTCGAATGGAGAGAAAGGCTGAGCCAATGCCCGGAATCACCGGTGGATTCGGTCGCCAGTTGTGGATCTATGGGGCGGCCATTGTTCTTCTTGTAGCAGCGGGGGTGCTGCATCGCGGGAAGCCCGCGCCGGAGACCGATCCGGTGACCAGGGCCCGCGTGGGCGCGCCGGAGCAGGCCGTTCCGTGTGCCAGCTTTGTGCCCGATCTGACCGAAATCGCGTCGAATGCCGGTCGGGGTGATCTGCGGGCGGCGCAGCGGATCGCCGCCGGGGGCGATCGCCTCTACGACGAGCGTGATCTCGCGTGGGGGAATCTGTACGAAGCGATGGTGGTATGGAATGCGGCCGCGCGCGAGGCGGCGGGCATCGAGTCGAGCCCCCCCTTGCTCTACGATCTCCTCGATCGAATCCTGCTTGCGGAGAAGGAGTTCTGCGAGCGATTCCGCTTCCATCGCAGCTCCGCCGAAGTGGCATTCGCGGCGGGGGATCTCGAGCGGGCGCTCTACCACGCACAGGTTGTCCTGGAGTCGATTCCGGACCCCTTCGACGCGCGCTACCAGTGGGCGAAGGAGATGCAGCTCGAGAGCCGACCGTCGGCGGACGAGTAGGGACGAGCACCGATGGATCGTGGCCGCGGCGCGCAGAGTGCGACGACCTTGGTGCTGCTGCTGGGCAGTGCAGAGGTCGCGCGACAGCGGTTGGCCGATCGCGTGATCGTAGTGGGTAGCGGCCCCGATGCCGACATTCGACTCGAACCCAGAGGAGTGCACCCGCGTCATGTAGAGGTTCGGATCGATCCTGAAGGCGTTCGTCTTCATCCGGTGGACCGAGGATGCACGCTTCTGTTGGATGGTGAGCCCGCGGTGGGCGATTTGCTGCTTCGCCCCGATCACTGCGCCCACGTCGGGCTCTACGAGCTACGCATCGAAGGTCCCGGGCGCGAGCACGTGGCGGCGGGGCCGGCGCGGGAGCGGATCGGGGCACTCGCGCTGGTGGTAGGCGGCAAGTCGGCTCGCATGTTCCCCGTCTACGACGGCGCGAAGATCGGGCGGAACCTGGGGTGCTGGATCCCGGTAGACGATCCCGAGGTGTCTGCCGAGCACGCCCTTTTCTACCTGAGCGCGGGCGGTCCGTCGATCAAGGACCTGGAGAGCCGCACCGGAACGAGAGTGCGGGGCGAGCTGATTACCGACACGGTGCTCCGCTCCGGCGACGAGATTGGGATCGGCAGGTTTCTTTTCCGTTTTCGGAGCGAGAGCGAGCGGGCGCCGGAGAGGCGGCGCTCCGGTGCGCGGGCGGCGTCGGCGGTCCTGGTCTTCGCCGTGCTCACGCTTGCATGGGTCGTTTGGGAGCGGCAGGTGGAGCGGCGGCCGAGTTTGGAGACCGCGCTCTGGGAGGCGCGGATTGCGCTCGATGCGGGCGAGGTTCACCGCGCCCAGCGAATCGTCCCCAAGCCGGGGCGTGCGCTGCCCGATAGTCTGAACGCCTTGTGGGAATCGCTCGTGCGCCGCATCGCCGTGGCGGAAGCCAAGCTGGAAGCCGAAGCGGCGATGGCAAGAAACGAAGGGGAGCGTGCGATCGATCGGCTCGCGTTCGCGCACCGCCTCGATCCGGACGACAGCGCGACCACGGACCTTCTCCGGCGGTTGGTGAGGGCTCGGCTCCGAGAGGGGAGCGAGCAGCTCGAGCCAGGAGCGGCCTCGCCCGACGTGTCGAGCGGGGGCGTCGAGGAGATCCGCGTCTCTGTGCCGCGGCTCAAGATCGGCTCACCACCCGTGCCGATCGACAGCGATCCGCTCCATGTGCGCTGGGCGGGGTCGAACCGACTGCATGTCGAGGCAGGCGAGAGGATAAGACTGAGAATCGAGCCGGAACCGGACGAGCCGAGGCCCCTGCGCTGTACTTGGAGCGCTGACTGGGGGACGGTTCTGGCCGAAGGCACGACCTGCGTCTACGTTGCTCCGGCGGACACGTTCGGCATTGTCGATCACGTGCTGGCCGAGGTCGAGGCTCCCGGTGGCGCGCGGCGGGTTCTGCGTGCGACCATCACGACCGGAGGCGCCGCTCAGATCCCGCCGGCCGACCCAGAAGTGGAGAGAGCATTCTGGAGCGGCTATCGGCTTCTGCGCGAGCCGACACTCCGCGACCCGGAGCTGGCTCGCGAGGAGCTGGCGCGCGCGATCGCGCTGCTCGACGACCCCGCCCATCCGCTTTCGGTGCGGGCGACCGAGCTGCTGCACGAGATTGCCAAGAAAGGCGAAGAGAACAATGGCTGAGATCGGAGTGATCGGTGGATCGGGGCTCTACCAGATGGAGGAGCTCGAAAAGGTGCGCGAGGTGCGGGTCGATACCCCCTTCGGGGAGCCCTCGGATCTGTTCCGCGTTGGAGAGATCGAGGGGCGAGAGGTCGCCTTTCTCGCAAGGCACGGACGTGCGCATCGGCTCGACCCATCCCACTTGCCTTTTCGCGCCAACATATTCGCATTCAAGAAACTAGGCGTGCGCCGCCTGATTTCGGCGAGTGCGGTCGGCAGCCTGAAGGAGGGGATCGCTCCCCTTCACATGGTGATCCCTGATCAGTTCTTCGATCGAACCCGCGGCAGAGAATCGAGCTTCTACGGCGATGGAGTGGTCGTCCACGTGGCGTTCGCCGATCCGGTCTGCGGCCAGGTCGGCGATTTGCTCCATCGATGTGCGCTCGAAGAAGGGATCGAGGTTCATCGCGGCGGCACCTATGTCTGTATGGAAGGGCCGGCGTTCTCGACCCGTGCTGAGTCGCTGAGCTACCGCGCGGGGGTCGCCGGGGCGACGGTGATCGGAATGACCAACCTGCAAGAGGCGAAGTTGGCCAGAGAGGCCGAGATCTGCTACGCCACGCTCGCGCTCGTCACCGACTACGACTGCTGGCACGACGGCGAAGAGGACGTTACCACCGAGGCGGTGATAGAGATTCTGAAGACGAACGCCGAGGCGGCCCGGGCCGTTATCCGCTCCACGGTGGCGGGCATCGATCTCGACCGGAGCTGCGGCTGCGAAGAGGCGCTGGGGTCGGCCTTGCTGACGCCGGTCGATTCGATTCCTCGCGACGTGGTCGAGCGGTACTCGGTGCTGCTAGGGAAGTACTTCACGGTTTGACCACCCGCGCGCGGCCGCGACCGCGTCCCGAATCGCTTCCTCTTGGCCGATGGTGGGCTGCCAGCCGAATGCGGCTCGGGCGGCGCTGTCTGAAATGACGCAAGGGTATTTGAGGAAGTTCAAGAGGTAGGGCGGAAAAGTGCGGAAGAGCAAGCCCGCTGTGCGCAGGTAGGCGAAGGCGAGGCCGGCCGGAATCGGGACCTCCCGCGCGCCGGCGGCACCCACAGCGTCACGCCACGGCAGAGATCCGATGCCGGTGACGTTGTAGACCCCTACGGCATCACTCTCCATCGCCGCGATTATCGCCTCGCAGAGATCGTACTGGTGAATGAACTGCACCATCGGGCTGAAGCCGAACATCACGGGCACGAGGGTGGAACGGAGCGTGGTGCTGATCGCGTTGCCGATGTCGGGACCGACGACATTGCTTGGCCGGAGCACCACGGCGCCGACTTCACGGTGACGGTAGATCCAGGTCAGCGCCTGGTTGTCGAGCTGAATGGCGTCGGCGATTTGGGGGAACGCACTTCCCGCGCGCAGCGGCTCGTCTTCGTGAATCGGAATGTGGTTATGAGGATGGGCACCATAGATATGAAATGTGGACAGAACCACGAGCCGCTTCGTGCCGTACTTCAAGGTGAGGTCCATCACCTTACGGCTGCCGATCACATTGAGATCGAAGCGCTTGCCCATCCGCTCCTTGAGATTCCCCACGCGGCCGAGATGGAGCACATGAGTGGGCCGATGCCTGCGGAAGATGTCCTCTATCTTCGTCTTGTTGTAGCTGGCTTGATAACACTCTTCCAGGAAGTCGGGAGGCGCTGCCGGCGGCCGGTAATCGACACCGATGACCTCGTAGCCGCGACCCGCCAGCGATTCGGCCACGATCCGGGCCAATCCACCGGCGATTCCGGTGATGAGCGCGCTCTTTGTCGTGAGGGGCATCAGCCGAACACCGATTCCCGCTCAGCGAGCCCCTCGTCGAGCATCGACCGGAGCCTGACGCAGACTCGAGACACCTTTTCGTCGATCACAGGGTCCTCGTCATCGAATGGGCCTTCGAATCTCATCGGCTCGCCGAAGTGGAGATAGAAGCGCGCCGGCAAAGGGAAGTAGGCGGCCGGACCGAGCAAGGGCAGGAGCGGAGGGATCGGAAAGTAGGGGAATCTCAGTAGCCGTGCCAGTGCCTTCGCGTTGCGAACGCTGACCAGACACTCCTCGGCGCCCACGATCGAAACCGGAACGATCGGAGTGTCGGTCTGCAGCGCCAGGCGCATGAAGCCTCGGCCGAAAGGCTCTAGCTCGTAGCGACGATCGTATAGCTTCCCCAGTCCCTTGGCCCCTTCGGGGAACACCAGGATCGCGTTCTCGGCATCGAGCAGATTGCGACAGTTGATCGGATCACCCAGGGCCACGCCGGCGCGGCTGAAAACCTCGTTGATCACCGGCAAAGTGGGAACCCATCGCTCCGCCATCGGTCGGACGAGGCGGGGAGGATCGGCTTCCAGCAGTGTCGCGAGCGCCAGAACAATGCCGTCGAAAGGGAGCTGCCCGGAGTGATTCGCGATGATCAACACGCGCCCGGAGGGCAGGTTCTCGATCCCCCGGATCACGGGACGGAAGTAGCGGTAGATAGGATACGCCAAAGAGTAGAGCAGCTTGCTCTGCTCGGAGCTGAAGCCCCACGCATCGTACTTTTCGTCCGGCAGGCCGAGGCGATCGATCGCCTCGGCGATTCTCGGGATCGTGAGTGTTTCTTTCAGCAGATTGAAGCCGACTTCCAGCGACCGCGCAGAAGCC
Organism: uncultured Gemmatimonadota bacterium; assembly: GCA_964520315.1. Lineage (GTDB taxonomy): Bacteria. Next base: position 2,800 of record CAZFNT010000183.1, on the reverse strand, counting down.
GCTGGCTATTCTCGCGCGGTTCCTTACCTCACATTTCCAATATAGCTCGTCGTGAGCTGCCGCCCACGCAGCTCGGGATCAGTGTAATCCGGGATCAGCGCAGGCGCTACCCGCCCGTCGAACTCGCCGACCTCGTCGAGCTCGCTCATGTAGCTGCGCGCGTGGTCCAGATGCAGTGCGCCCTCGCTGTGCTCGCCCGCGATGTAATCGGCGCAAGAGGCGCCCGAGATGCGCCCGTAGACCACGATATCGAGCAGCGAGTTCCCCATGAGGCGGTTCGCCCCGTGGATCCCTCCGCCGACTTCGCCCGCGATGAAGAGGCCGGGCACACAAGTGCGCCCATCGGCCTGGAACTCCAACCCGCCGTTCTGATAGTGCAAGGTGGGGTAGATGAGCATCGGCTCTTTCGATATGTCGATGCCGAAGCGTCTGTACAGGATGTACTTGCCCGGGAACTCCTCTTGCACGGTTCCCTCACCCTCGAGCATCTCGATCATCGGCGAGTCGAGCCATATGCCGAGCTTGCCTGTCGGAGTCGGCACCCCTTTGCTCTCGAGCACGCACTCCTTGATGATCGACGCCGCCTCGACATCGCGCGGCTCCCTCTCGTTCACGAACTGCTCGCCGTCGATGTTGACGAGGTTTGCGCCGGAGCCCCGGAACTTCTCCGTGATCAAGATCCCTTCGGCCTGTTCGGGGAAGACGATCCCGGTCGGGTGGTACTGCACGGTGTGCAGGAAGGCCACCGGCACACCGGCGCGGTAACCCATCACGATGCCGTCGGCGGCGGCCCCGTAGTGGTTCGTCGTCATGAAGCCCTGAATGTGGAGCCGACCGCAGCCACCGGTCGCCATTACCACCGCCTTCGCCCTTACCGCGAAGTACTCCTGGGTCTCCATGTCGTACAGAACCGCTCCCGCGCACTGGCCATGCTCGTTGAGGGTCAGCTCGACCGCGGGACTGAACTCCAAGATGGTGATGTCGTCGGATCGGTTTCGAACCTCGTCGCGCAGGGTGCGCATCATCTCGGCGCCGGTGATGTCGGCCGCATAATGCATGCGCTTTCTCGAAGTCCCCCCGCCGTGGATCGTCTTGAGGCGGCCGTCGGAGAACCTGGAGAAGCCGACGCCCAGATGCTCGAGCCACTTGATCGCGTCGGGCGCGTTGGTGACCAGCGCCTCGGCGAGCTCCGGCACGTTGGTGAAGTGGCCGCCACCCAGAACGTCGAGATAGTGGAAATAGGGAAAGTCCTTCTCGCCCTTCGTTGCCGTCTGGATGCCACCTTCGGCCATCATCGTGTTGGCGTCACCGTGCCTGAGCTTGGTCGCGATGATCGTCCAAGTAGTTGTGCGGCTATGAGTTCAGCACAGAAGAAAAGCCTCTTCTAAGCTCGATACAAATTTTCAGAGCCGGCCTCTCGTCTATTGTGCCGATAGATGCGGTTTATCGCATCACGCCCGCCGCTGAACCGTCACCACCGTGCTGCAGATCGGCCCGCCGATATTGAGTGTCGTTCCAAGATCGGCGCCCTCGAGCTGCAGCGCTTCGGGGACCTTTCCGAGAAGCTGATTGTGGGCCCATCCGATCATGGCGACACCGGTCGCGGCGATTGGGTGCCCCTTGGCGATCAGGCCTCCAGAGGTGTTGATCGGGCATTTCCCATCGCGGCCGGCGTGGCCGTCGAGGAAGTAACGCAGCCCCAATCCCGGATCGGCGAGACCGGTCGTTTCGGCGGCGATCGCGGCCATCACCGAGAAGCAGTCGTGCACTTCCTGGAAGGAGATATCGGCCGGTGTGGCATTCGCCATCTCCATCGCGGTATCGAAAGCACGCCGCGCCCCGATCGGCTCGAGGAGCCGCTCACCTCGTGAATCGACCGCCAGACTGTCGGTGGCCTGCCCGAAACCTGAGAGTTCGGTCGCCTCGGATCGATCGATACCGAGCGCCGCGAGCCCCTCGTCGTCGCACACCAAAATGCGCGCCCAACCGTCGGAGATCTGCGAGCACTCGAAGAGCTTCAGCGGCAGCTCCTCGGGATCGGTGAAGAGGCGGTAACTCCCGAGCACGGCTTCGGGCGTGACCGGCGCCTTCGTCTTGTGCATGTGGGCGAGCGGATTATGAGAGGCGTTGTCGTAGAAGATCGGTGGAATTGCCGCGAACTCCTCCTCACCGTACCCGTACTTCTTCATGTAGCGGTCCATGATGAGCGCGAAGGCATGCGGGAAGGTGAAGGGCGGGAAGGCGTCGTCTCGGTGAGCGGCCGTGCCCAAGGCCAACCCGATCTTCGTCGAGTCGAGCTTCCCCTCGGGCGGGTGCATCTTCTCGAGGCCGATCGCGAGAGCGACATGAGCCCCGCTCGCAAGGATCTGCGTCGCGCAATCGAGCACGGCCAGACCGCCCGAATCACAGGCGTTCACCACTCCCTTGATGCTCTTGTTCGTGTACGCCGGATCCATCGCCACCAGCCCGGCAAGTAGGCACTGCTCGCTCAGCATCGGCGTCAAGAGGCCCGCGATCGCGACGTGATCCACGAGATTCCGATCGATCCGATCCAGCCCCTGCGATCCCGCGTCGGCGATCATCCCTTCGATGGTGTAGTCAGGCAGCTTTCCGAATCGGCTCTGGTCGTACTGGGTCAGATAGATCTTCTTCATTGTTTCGGTCCTTCGGTCGTTGGTCGGGGGGTCGCCTAGTCGTCGTCCTTCTCGTGGCGGCGCAGCACGAATCATACTTCAACCATGCATTGCCCGCCCGATCACCGCCTCGAGCTCACGCGGATCGTCGTGCGGCAAGGGAGCCA
>CAZFNT010000182.1:0-7820 GCA_964520315.1 uncultured Gemmatimonadota bacterium | reverse complement strand
CAGGCCGCGACTCCGCATGATTCGGTCCGGACTTCGACGGAGTCGCTCGAGCCCGCGGCCGGCTCCACGGTCAGCATGATCCGCCACTCTCCGCCCACGTCTTCCGCACTCAGCGAGAGAACAATGTGGGGACCTCCACTGAGATTCTGTTGGTCCTGAGGCAGCCCCAGATCAAGAGAGACGCCCTGCTGCCAATTCGGGTAGAGCCCAACGTTCTGCCCGTTCCACGTACCAACCTGAAAACCAGCATCGAAACTCACATGGGGAACCACGTCGAGCAACGACGTAGGTGTACTTTGGCCGCCATCGTCGCTGTGCGTGAGCATCGAGTATCGAGCCAATGCATGGTTTGGGACCGGAGAGTCCAGGAAGCGCCGGGCTTCGATGCCGAGGCGCGCCGCGAAGACGGAATCGTTTTCGAATGCATGCGACATCGTGGTGTCTTGGCGAAGAAAGGACCCGAACTCCGAGCCGCCGAGCAATGTGTGCAGCTCGATCGTGTCGAGAGTGGCCGAGGTCGTCCTCAGAACGACATATCCCCCGCGAGCCTCAACCCCGCCGATATCGCCCCGCTCGTCCTCGCTCCGCGAGGCATCCCAGGTGACCTCCACCTCTCCGCTGCCTGGCACCACCGCGAACGACGCGGGCGGCTGCAGCGCCGGCATCACCTCTACGGGATCGGCGCACGCGGCCAGGAGAGAGCAGAGAGTGAGAACTGCGGGGAATGGAGATTGCACGGGAGCCTCGAAGATGTGTGACCGGTCGGGACCTTTGGAGTAGCCGAGCGTTGAGTCTACCGCACCGGGGCCGGACACGCCATCGGCGCCGAGGGCTACTCAAGCAGCCGTTCGGGTCGACCGCTGTGGGCGAGCGCTCGGTCGAGTCACCAGTGGCGTGTCTTCCGGATAGGGCACCGATCCAAGACGGACACCGATCGCGAGCATTGCCGAAAACGCGGCCAGCACAGGCAGAAAAGCCATGGGGCCGGCCATTCTAAGAGTGGCGAGGGCGCAGACCCCCATGAAGCACGCGAGCAGATACTCGAACATCACGACTTCGCGATCGGTCATGCCGAGCTCTTGAAGCCGATAGGTGAGATTCGACTTGTCGGGAAGATAGACGGGGCGGCGACGCTTCAGCCTGAGGAATGTGGCCAGCGTGGTGTCGAAGATCGGAACCCCCAGAATCATCGGAAGCACGGAGAACTGCACGAAGGAACCATCGAGGTGTCGAGCCTGAAGGAGAGCGAGCGCTCCAAGAGTGAACCCGAGGAAGAGAGTCCCCGTGTCACCCAGGAAGATCGATGCCGGCTTGGAGTTGTAGCGGAGGAAGCCGCAACATGCGCCCGCGACGACCAAACCGAGAATGCCCGCGCCGGAAGTTGGTTCTATAAGGAAAAGCAGCGTTCCGGCCATGAATGCAACGCCCGAGGTCGCTCCGTCGATGTTGTCCATCAGATTCAGTGCATTGGTGACGCCGACGAGCCAGAAGACCATCAGAGGTACCGCGATCCAGGTGTGCGCGACACCCGGGATCGACGCGTCGGCGACCAGAATGAAAACCAGGCTCGCGAGCGACTGGACGAATATGCGGGGTTTCCAATCGAGCACGCGGGTGTCGTCGACAAACCCGAGCACCAACATCGCTGCCGCGGCACCCAGCAGCACTCCCAGCTCGAAGTCGATCGCCCCGGTGACGAGCATTGCCCCGACCGCCGCGGCGAAGACGGCGATGCCGCCCGCGAGCGGAGTAGGATGACGGTGGATCTTTCCGGGGTTGGCGGGGTTCGGGTTATCGACAACGTTGAACCGCCACATCAACGAACGCACCGCTGGGGTGAGCTGATGGGCGGCCAAGAGAGCAACAAGAAAGGCGCTTAGCTGAATCATCACACCGTGGGAGAGTGGCCAAAAATCGCGGCACGTTACCAGAGCGCTCGATGAGGTGTCAACGAACGCTGAGCCAGGACCATTTCGGCGTTGTTACGCAAGAGCCTTGCCACTTCGAGAAGCGCCCATCCACGCACCTGGCGGCCACGCATGGGAAACGCCTGTCCTTTTTCGGACGCAGACTGTCCTCGCGCGGGGGCGTGGAGCCGGAGCCTCGATCTCTCAACTCTCATCGATAAGATCGAAGCGGCCGAGCTTCTTTCGCAGGTTGCTACCGCTGAAGCGAAGCCCTTTCGCCATTGCGCCGATGTCGCCGCGATAGAAGCGCAGCCCTTCCTCCAGCGCGTTCTGCTCGATCGCCTCCATGAACCCCTTATAGCTGAGTTCTCCGCGAAAGAGCTCGCCGAGGAGGGCGTCTTGATCATCGCCGAATCCAGGTTCACACCTCGCCTCGTCCTTAGTGCTCGACGAGTCTCGGAGCTCACGGGCCTCATCGAGAGTCTCCCGTGCGTCTTGGAGCGACGCCTTGAGCTCTTGCTCCGCTTTGTGGGATCTGAGGCGTAGTGCGCGGAAGCGGAACTCTCGACCGATCGAGGGAGCGACCGCCGCAACCGTCAGTCGCAGAATCTCGAGCTCATGGTTAGCGGGACGCTGGCCTTTGGGAAACCAGAGGATCATCGCTCCCGAATAACGGTCGATCTTCGGAAGCGGCATGCCGATGGCGCAGGCTTCCCCCGGCCCTTCGATCCGATCGCGACCGTCGATCGATACCTCCTGATCCGATGCCGCGACGTCTCTGACCAGCTTCCGGATCGGCTCGGTCTTGGCCTTGTCCCGCCCGGGGAGGTTGCGCCCCTTGAAGTAATCGAACGCGCCACTTCGCTCCGAATCGACCAAGCCGATGGCACCCATCCTCGCCCGAACGAGTGTGATCCCCGCCGAGAGAAGCTCTCCAGAGAGGGCGGCGGCATCGTCCTTACCGACGATCGCCACCAGTTTGCGAATCCGATCGGATGCCTCATTGCTCTGCTCGACATCCTCGATCGATGCCAGCGCGGTGTCTTCATAGAGTTCGAAGACCGACGCGGACAAGCGACCGATCTCATTGTAACGGGGCCCGGTGTCGGAATCAGCGTCGGCGTTCTTGCGGAGAAACTCGATGAACTCGCGATATGTCGCCCTGCGAAGCCGGTCCAAAGGCGAGTCGTAGGGACGCGCCCCGATGAAGGCCGCGACGCGGTCCCGATAGGGCTCGAATCGATCCCGAAGGAACGCCTCTCTGCTCTTGCGGTCTTGGAATCGGCCGAGAAGCTGGTCGAGGATAGTGGTTGCGTCACCCAGGCGGACGAACGCATCTTCATATCTTCCCTCTTCCAGGAAGATCAACCCAAGCGCGTGGTAGCCGCGCCACACCAGGTCTGGCACTTCGAGGTACTCGAGAAGCCGTAGCGCCTTCTTGACCCCGACGACCGCGCCGGACCGTTTCGCGGGATCCGGATGATCCAACAAACCCAGCGCATACTCGACCCGGGAACGGGCGATCGAGACTCGATCACGGGCGCGTTCCGCCCGCCGCAGGCTCTCCTCCAGGGGGGCTATGGCTGCTTCTCGGTGGCCCAGGTTGCGGTAACAGACACCAAGCTCGCGAAGGGCGTCGGCCGCATCGGAATCGCCGAGTTGGGTCTCGGTCAGTTTCTCCAGAGCCTCGGCGGCATCGCCAATCCGCCCCTTGAGGAACAGAAGCCGCGCCTCTTGCATGCAGGATCGCGTGTTCTCTTTGCGCACCTTCTGCGGTAGAGACTCCAGTGCGCTCTCTAGTCGAGCCTCGTCGCCGCGATCGGCGTACACCGTCGCACGCGCCAGCGCCAGTCCAACCCGCGCATCTTCGTCTCGAGTCCCTTTGGCGAGAGCAGTGGCCCGCTCCAAGAAGGAATCGCTTTTCGCGAACTGAGCCCGGCAATGGAAGGCTCGCCCGAGGAAGAGAGCGGCTTCTCGTTCCTCCTCGGTGTTTCCGCGATTGCGGTCGATGTCGAGCGCCTCTTGCAAGGGGGACACGGCTCGCTCGAACTCGCCGAGGGTGAGAAGCGCACCCCCCCGCAGCAAGGACAATCGAGCGCGGTCCGCGGGATCATCCGGAGCTTGGTTCAGAGTGTCGAGCCGTCGCAGAGCCTCGGAAGGTCGCCCCCCCATCAGAGCCAACTTCGCCTCCAGAAAGGCCTTCCGCATGGCATGTTCTCGAGATGGCTCGCCCGTGTACGCGTCGGCCTTGACCATGAGTTCTCTGCTGCGTTCGGTCTCGCCACTCGCCAGATAGCACTCAGCCGCCACGATATGAGCCAACGCACTATCACGAGTCTTCGGCGCCTGATCCTCAACCGTAAGGGGATCGAGAAGAGCGCGGGCTTCGCCCAGACGGAGCGCCCGAATGAGGGCCTGTGCGGCCCTGATCCTGAAGAGTGGATCGAGATCCGATCCTTCCCCGGCCCCTTCGTACTTCCCGTCGATGCCATCCCGTGCGAGCGATGCGGCGCTGTCGTTGTCGCCCCGGCGCAGAGCGTCCTCGGCCAGCCTCAACAGGTCCTCCCCGGACTCGTCCCCGGAACGAGACCGACGGCGGTCTTTGCGGCCCCTCGCCTTGCGGGGAGTTTCGTCCCCCCCGTTCCCGGCCGAAGGGGGCGATGCGGCCTCGATGGGCCGTGGATCGGTCGATTCGGAATCCGATCGCTCGGCTTCGACCGGGCCGGCGGAGTCCGCGGAGTCTTGAGGGGCCGGCGGCTCGGTTGGAGCGCTCTCCGGCTCTTCTTGCCGGGCGTCGGGCACCTCGTTGCCATCTTCGAGATCGCTCAGAATCCGCTCCAGACCGACCCGTTCGGTCTCGGTGATCCGCTCGATCACGTCTCCTCGCAGCTCGCCGTCGGCGATCTCGTACGCCGCATCGGTGGCAGGGTCGTCCGTCCGCGTGACAAGGCCTCGATCGACCAGATCGCTCATGAAGTACCGCCAGTTCCTTCCGCGGTACCCCAAGGCGGAGCGCAGATCTTCGCTCTTGCTTCCGCGGCCCAAGACGGCCAGGACTTCGAGGATCTTGCGCTTGATACCCTTTGCCGGCAGCAACACCTGGTCTTCAGATGTGGCGCCGGTCTCTCCGTGTCTCGTGGTCGATTCCACTGCACGTCTCCTTCCACAACGGGCGCGCCGCAAGGCTCGCCGGTTGATCTTGAATCATGTTCTGTTGTGGCGGAGATCCGTTCTCGCACAAGGGTTGGCGAAGATGGGTTGCAAGCATATGCGGCTACTCCTTCGTCGACGGAAGGTCTTTCGCGAGCGCTACGCAATCCCGACCCCGATCCTTGGCGAGATAGAGCGCGCGATCAGCCCGCTCGATCAGGTCTTTCTTGGCTCCGGCGTCGTCCGGCAAGCTGGCGATGCCGACGCTCAGCGTCAGATGCGCCACTCCGTCGCCCACGGCGAACGCACTCTCACTCAATCGTTTGCGGATGCGTTCGGCGAGCACGGATGCCTGCGAAGACCCGCTCCCCGGGGAGATGATCGCGAATTCCTCACCGCCGTAGCGCGCAATGAAATCGTACTTGCGACAGGTCTTCCTCAGCAAGTCGGCGACCTGTTTGAGCGCGACGTCGCCGGCCGGGTGGCCGAAGCGGTCGTTGAATTCCTTGAAACGATCGAGATCGAGGATCAACAGAGAGACCTTGTGTCCGAATCTCCGGGCCCGGGCGACTTCAGAGTCCACCAACTGATGAAAAAAGCGGTGGTTGTAAAGCTCCGTGAGGCCGTCCAGGCGTGAAAGGCGTTTGTAGTAGTCCTTTTCCTTGGCCGCCTTGATCAGTCGCCTTCGCTCCAAGACCTTGGAGACGACGACCTGCAAATGCGCGTTGGAAAAGGGCTTGGTGACGAAGTCGGCAGCGCCGAGTCGCATCGACTCGACCGCGACTTCTATGGTTGCGAACCCGGTGACGACGACGATGTCGGCATCGGGAGAAAACTGCAGAAGGCTCTTGAGCACGTCGAGGCCGTTGATCCCGGGCATGACGAGATCGACGAAGGTCACATCGAAGGCGATCTCGCGAGACAGCTCGAGGGTCTCTTCACCGCTGGCGGCGATGGTGACCTCGTGGCCATCGAGCCGTAGCGCCTCGGCCATCATCTCGCGCACGGACTCCACATCATCGACGACCAGTACGCGCGCCCTGCTCCCACTGAGCGGGGCTTCCCGCGGATCGCCGGAAGGCTCGACCCGCGCTTCCGCGGAGTCTTCCGAAGGTGCTGTCGAGGCAGAGGTTGTCGAGAGTTCAGCCATCTTGTGAAACTACCGTGCGGAGCGACATCGCGATTCAGGCCCCTCCGTCGTCGTATCGAAGAGAGTAGCAGCGCCACCGGTCATGACCGGTCGATCATTCCCGGGTGGGATCCCGGCTCCGAAGTGGTCCATCTTTCCAGAAATGGACCACTGGGCGGGAGTATAGAGAGTCAATGCACCCGGCATCAATGCCCAGACGCCCCGCTAGTACGAAAAGACCCGGGAGCCCGAGTGGTCGCCGACCCTTTGCGCGGTCTCGCGATTGCGACGCGGTCGCGCCCAGGCACGAATCAGTAGCGCAAGACAGGATCGACGTTCGCCGCTGCCGGTGTGGGCACGTCGAAGAACTCCCAATTCGGTGCCGAACTTGGATATCGACCGAAGCTCCAATCTGTTTCCTGGTAGCCGAAGGGGATCCGATCCAGAATCAACACCGAATCCGCGATGCTTCGGATCAGCCCGATCTCCTCTCCGTCACCATTCAGCTTGAAGCTCGCGTGCAAGGGCCCCTCGGTCGGCTCGTTGTCGAGCCAGATCAGCAGACACTCTCCAGGATCCAGCTGGAGCGGAGGCAGACTCCACTCGAATGGATCATCGTCGACGTCATCGCTGAGATAGAGGCCCGCCGTGCTGAGGGCCGAGTCAGCGTCGTTGACGATCTCGACCCAGTCCTCGAATTCTCCTTGTTCGTCGGCGATGACAGAGGCGTTGCGCGCACAGAGCTCGTTGATGAGCGGGATGCCCCGCGCTTGCCCCAGGGCATAGATCGTCGCCACGGCTGGTGCCAATCGCTGTCCGCTCGACTCCTCAGGTGTGAACACGATGTCGTAGCGCCCCTCGCTCTCCGGCGCGAGCGCCAGGGGGATCGAATCCCCGAAGCTCACGCGAACACTATCACCGCCGCCAAGCACCGGGATCGACATGCTAGCGATCGGCCCATCGAAGCACCAAATACCATCGGGGCAGACGATCTCTACCTCCAGATCGACGTCGATGCTGTCCCGCCAGAGGCTCGTCACGGTGAGATCGACGTGTACCGCATCGCCTGGTTCATAGATCTCTCGGTCCGGCTCCGCGATCACCGTCACCGGCTCCTCCCATCGATTGGGCGCACCCAGGGTCTCTTCAGATAAGACACGGATGCGGCCACTCCCGTCTGGAAAGCGCCCGACTGACCGATCTCCGACCGTACCGCCCAACGTGAAGGAGTCGACCAACAGTGTTTCACTTGGCGTGCCAACGCTCAAGCCGATCCAATCACCCAGCCCGAGCTCTTCCGGTAGGTCGAGAGCCATCAAGTCGCCTTCTGAGAAGGTGTTGGGAGGGATCGGCCATTTCAACGGTGAGTCGAGATCGTTGCTGAGATGGAGATCGGTAGCCACGAGAGAACTGCGGCCCCGATAGTGAAGCTCGACGGCGCTCCGGACTTCTTCTCTTGGGCCGCCCACCGCGGCGACATCGCGTACGATCTCGTTGATAGCCAGGTCGCACCACTGCTCGGGCATCAATTCGTCGATCGACGCACGCAGATTCGCATTTCTCTCTTCGAAGAATACCCGAAGTCCGCCTACGAATTCGTAGTAGCGATCCGGCTGTTCCCGTGTGTACTTCGC
>CAZFNT010000181.1:0-7838 GCA_964520315.1 uncultured Gemmatimonadota bacterium | reverse complement strand
TACGAATCCGCTCTTGCCGAGGAGGCGCGACTTCGGGGCGATCGACCCAGGCGGCGATGGGTTCCCGAACAGCGAATCGAGACGGAGGTGGCGGTGTGAGCGATCGCCTCTACGTCGTCGACTGTACGCTGAGAGAGGGTGACCAGACACCGGGCGTGGCGATGCAACCCGAAGCCAAGCTGCGAATCGCCCAGATGCTCGATCGGGCGGGCGTGGCGATGGCGGATGCCGGCATGCCCGCTTTGGGAGAGGACGAACGCGCTTTCCTGCGCGACGCGGTGCAGGCTTGCGAACGCATGGTCGTAGGGGGCTCTGTGCGCTGCATGCCCAAGGCGGTGGAGCTGGCGCTCGGCTGCGGGCTGAAGGCGATCTTCGTAATCTGCCCGATCAGCCGCGGGCACTTGGTGGAGCGTCTGGGCTCGTCCGTCGATCGCCTGCTGCGTGATCTCGAGATATGCGCCGGGCTGATTGCCGGCGAGGGCGCGAGTCTAGAGGTCGTAGCGGAAGACGCTACGCGAGCCGAGCCGGGCGACCTGCATGCACTCGCGACCGCGTCGGAAGAGATCGGCGCTGCGCGCGTCTTCTTGGCCGATACGGTCGGCTGCAGGACTCCGAACGAGATCTCTACCCTGGTCTCGACGATCTCGGAGCAGATCGTGACTCCGGTCGGGATCCACTGCCACAACGACTACGGACTCGCCACCGCCAACACTTTGGTGGCGATCGAGGCGGGGTTGCGATGGCCCACGGCCACGGTGAATGGGATCGGCGAACGAGCCGGAAACGCCGCGCTCGAAGCGGTCGTTTGCTCGAGTGAACGGCTTCTGGGGCTCGATACGATGATCGATTTGACTCTCCTGCCGGGGCTCTCCGCCGCGGTTTCCGATGCCTCGGCACTGCCGGTGCCTCCGCAGGCGCCGATCGTCGGTCGCAACGCTTTTCGCCACGAATCGGGCGTTCATGTCGATGGAATGCTGAAGAACCCTCGAACCTACGAGGCATTTCCGCCCGAGTGGGTAGGGCGGACACGCTCTCTCGTACTCGGCCGACACAGTGGTCGGGCACACCTGAGGGCGCTCCTGGCCGAGATGGGCCGAGAGCTCGCCCCGGATCGCCTCGACCGTGTGCTCGCAAGAGTGAGAGCCGAAGCGTTGCGCCAAGCATCCGATGCGCCGGGCGCGGGAGTTCCGATCGAGGCTCTCGAGCGGATCGTTCGCGATTTGGAGACCTGATCGTGGGCCGCACCCTCACGCACAAGATCCTGGACTCGCGGGCAACCGGAGCGCGATTCGAGGGAAGCGACTATTTCGAGGTGGAGCCGGATCTCATCCTCGGCCACGACGCGACGATCGCGCTGATCGTCGACCGGATTGGGGAATCGGACGAAGGGATCGTCGACCCGAGCAAGCTCTTCTTGGTGGCCGATCATTTCGCGCCTCCTTCTACGGTCGATCGCGCGAATATCCTGCGCAAGTTCCTCGACTTCGCGGAGAAGAGCGACGCGGGCGAAGTACATCTCTTCAAGGGGATCTGCCATCAGATCCTAGTCGAATCCCCGCGCTGCGTACCGGGGAGCCTGATCGTCGGCGCCGACTCTCATACGACCACGGCGGGAGCCCTCGGTGCTTTCGCTTGCGGCATGGGTTCGACCGATATCTTGGCCACGCTGCTTACGGGCAAGACCTGGCTGCGCGTTCCGCCGTCGGTTCGGGTGCGCTTTCACGGTCACATGCCGAGCCACCTCCGCGGAAAGGACCTCGCCCTATGGCTGCTGGGGGAGCTGGGTGAAGGGGGAGCGGGCTACAAAGCTCTCGAGTTCGAGGACCGAAGCGAGGGCCTGACAATTCCCTTCGACGGGCGACTAACGCTTGCGAACATGGCGGTCGAATGCGGGGCGAAGAACGGAATCTGGGTCCCAGACGAGAGTACGCGCCGTTGTTTTGGCGCCATCGGAGGACAATGGCCTGCCGAAGGGCAGCTGCGTCCCGATGAGGACGCGGAGTACGAGCGAACCATCGATCTGGAGCTCGATCCTCTCGAACCCCTGATCGCCCAGCCCTGGTCCCCCGCGAATACGGCACCTGTTTCTGCCTTCGCGGACCTGAAGGTCGATCAGGTGTTCATCGGATCGTGCGCGGGAGGGCGCTTGGAAGAGCTCGGAGACGCGGCGAAGCTCCTGCGCGGGCGGCGCGTTCCGCCGCTTCTGAAGGTCGTGGTCACACCTGCATCGGTCGCGGTGTATCGAGAAGCCCTCAGCCGGGGGTGGATCGGGGACCTTATCGACGCAGGCGCGGTCGTGACAAACCCCTCTTGCGGTGCTTGCGGCGGCATCGACAATGGCTTGATAGCGGCGGGCGAGATCTGTGTCTCGACATCGAATCGGAACTTTAGAGGACGCATGGGAGATCTGGAGGGGCGCGTCTACCTGGCGAGCGGTCTCACCGCCGCGGCCACGGCACTCACCGGCCGCATCACCGATCCGAGAGAGCTCTTGGCGGGGAGATCTGTCTCATGAGCTGGATTCTGCGCGGCAGTGCGCTCGTTTTCGGCGACGATGTCAACACCGATCTTCTGCATCCTTCGTACTTCTACTCTCTGGACGAAACGACGGTGCGCTCGGGATTCCTCGGGGCGGTGCCGGGCAGAGAAGATGCCGCGGGATCACCTGACGAGCCGCGAATCCTTGTCGCTGGAACTAACTTCGGCTGCGGATCGTCGCGAGAAACGACCCTTCGGGCACTCGCCATGGCCGGAGTTCAGGCAGTGGTAGCGACATCGTTCGGCCGCATTTTTCTTCGCAACGCTTGTGCCCTCGGCATTCCCGCGGTCGCTTGCCAGAATGCCGCGGCGCTGGCCGATGAGGGCGACGCGCTGGAGCTGGATCTTGAGAGCCTGACTCTGCGCAATCGAACGCGGATGTGTGAGGCTACAATCGAAGCGATCGATCCTCTCTGGCTCGCGACCCTGCGGGCCGGCGGATTGATCCCCTTCCTGCGCTCTCGGCGCGTGGGGCGTTGACGGATGGCTGCTTCCTACGATTTCGATGTCGCCGTGGTCGGAGGCGGACCGGCGGGAATGAGCGCGGCAATTCGTGTGCGCTGGATCAAGAGCTATCGGTCGGTTGCATGCTCGGTAGTGGTCTTCGAGAGCGGGGAATTGGGTGGACTCGCGACGTGGCGCAGCTGCGCCCTCACCGGTCCCGGCTTCAAGTTCCGCGGTGATGGCCTGGTGCGCCATCTACGTGCCGACTTCGACCGTTTTCACATTCCGGTCGTATCGGATCGGATCGTGTCGATCGAATCTGTTGACGGCGTGTTCGTCGTCGAGGGTGAGGACGGAAGCCGTGTGCGCGCTCTCAGCGTCATCGTAGCGACAGGGTGTCGATCGCTCGCCAACGAGGGGGACTTCAGTGGACGAGGCGTTTTCATCACGTATATGGGCTACGAGTATTTCCCGGAGCTTCTGCAAAGGGCGGCGGACGCTGCGGAGGGCCGTGGCCTCGCGATCGCGGGGACCGGGAAGTCACTCCATATCGCCGATCTGGTGCGTAGCCGGGCCGATCGCGCAGGCGGCGCTATTTGGGTGATCGATGAGGGCGCGGGACACCCGGCGGCGCTGCCCGGCGAGCAGCACCCGGGGCGAATCGTCGAGCTGCTCGCGAATCCGGAGGGATCGCTCCAAGCACTCCGGCTACGCGCGCGGGATGGCGGCGAACGCACGCTCGAATGTGGTGCGCTCTTGCTCGACTACAATGCTTTCGAGTTGGCCCCGAGCTTCCCGATCGGAGGTTTGCCCTTGCGGAGAGACGGCCGCGGTTTCGTCGATTGCGATCGTGATTGCGCGACAAATGTGCCGGGCGTTTTCGTGGCGGGCGACATCACGGGAAGATATGCATCGACCGCGATGGCGCTCGGCGACGGCGTCAATGCCGGTTTCGGCGCATACCGACATGTTTTTCTCAAGAAGTTCCGCGAAGAGCCACCTCTTTTCGCGTACGCGGCGACCGATCGACCGGTGGCGGAGGATCAGCGCGATCTACCGCCGATCGAAACATCGATGGTCCCGGTTCTGCTCGGGCCGATCGCTCGTGCGGCCGAGCGCTGCGCTGTTCCACGGAGTTTCTTCGAGGCGATCGATGGTGTTCGCTCTGTCGCTGATATTTGCCGGGACGAAGCGATCGACTCTGCGAGCGCACGCGACTGGGTGCGCCGGCTGATCGAGGAGAAGTTGGGGACTGTGCACGCACCTGGATGATAGGATCGAATCAGCATGTCGCCTCCCGACCACTCCCTATTCGATGAGCTGAAAGAAGCGATCTCTCGCGGCATGGATCCCTGGCCCGAGGAACGCTTCGACTTGCTTGCCGCCCGGATCGCTCGCTGGCATTACGACGCGATTCCGCCCTTTCGAGCCCTATGCGATGCGCGATCGATTCGTCCCGATTCGATAAGAAATTGGCGCGATATTCCGCCTGTTCCGACCGAGGCTTTTCGTCGATTCGAGCTCTTCGCTGGTGACGGCCCGGTGCGGGAGTTTCGAACCAGCGGAACCAGCGGATCGATCCCAGGACGGGCGCTCTTCGGTAAGGTCGGGCTCGATCTAATGGCCGAGGCGATTCGCGTCAATGCGGAAGCGATGCTTCTTCCCGATGGGCGAGCAACAAGAATACTAATTCTGGCGCCACCACCTGATGCTGCGCCCCATATGATCATGGCGCATGGCATGGATCAGCTCCGCGGGGAGTACGGGTTGCCGGGCAGTCGCTTCTTGATCGGAGCGGATGGGCTCGATTCCGAGGCGCTGATGCGCGCTTTCGCTGAATCGGATGCCGGGGGGGATCCGCTCACGCTGATCGGAGCGTCGTTCGGTTTTGTTCATCTCTTCGAGTCGATGGCGGAGAGGGGGGCGAGCTTTGCTTTGGCTTGCGGCTCGCGCGCAATGGATGCCGGCGGATTCAAGGGGCGATCGCGCGAGATGGATCGAGATGAAATGGGTGCTAGCCTCGAGAAGCGACTAGGCATTCCGCCGGAGCGCAGCGTAAACCTGCTCGGAATGACGGAGCTTGCTAGCCAGATGTACGACAATGTTTTGCGTGAAGGGCGGCCGACGCCTCGCTGCAAAGTGAATCCGCCATGGACCCGCACCGAAGTAGTGGATCCGATGACGCTCGATCCGCTGCCGGTGGGACGGACCGGACTGCTTCTGCATGTCGATCTGGCTAATTTCGAGCGCCCAATCGTTGTGCAGAGCGATGACATCGGGCGGCGGCTCGAGGGCGGTGGGTTCGAGATCGACGGGCAGGCAGGGGGAGCAGAGAGCCGTGGTTGCTCTGTGGCGATCGATGAAATGTTGTCGCCGTGACAGAGGGCTGGTGGCTCCCGGCCGACCTGCGACACTTTGTCGAGGACACCCGCACTCGGCGCTACACGACGCCGGAGCATGGTCCCTTTGACGTCGAGATGCCGCACGTTTCGCCGACGGCGCTTGGAGAGGTGGCACGAGGGTTGCGTCGAAGGGCGGAGAAGGGGCTGCGGCGGCGCCCCATAGCGGAGATCGTAGATCGATTGGACGAAGCGGCGGGTCGGTGGCTCGATCCCAGCGACCGGATTCGTCGGGCGGCGATCGAATCGATTCCGAAGATCACCGGGCATTCCCCCGAAATGGTGACGCTTGCGATCGAGCTGGAGCAACGTTCGTCGCGTGGGGATCACCTAATGGCCTGCCTGCGCTCGGAGATCGGGGATCCAGAGGCGCTGGATCGCTTTCGACCTGCTCGCCATCTCGGGGGCGGTGGCGAGAGTCGGGCAGTGGGGCCGGGGCTTGTAGGGGCCGTTTTCAGCGCGAATATTCCGGCGCTACCTCATCTCACGATCATGCGTGCTCTGCTGGTGAAGGCGAGCTGTCTGGGGCGATCGTCGGCCGGAGAGCCCGCCTTTCTTCCGCTATATCTGCGCAGCCTGGAAGAGATCGACGCGGAGCTCGCCGCGGCGTTGGGGGTGCTCTGGTGGGAGCGGGGGGACGCGGCTCACTGGTCGGGCTTTCTCGACGAGACCGATTTCGTTGTCGCCTATGGGGGGAGCGAGGCGGAGCGGGAGCTGCGAGGGCGGATGCCGGCGGGGTTGCCGCTGCTCTATCACGGTCACCGGCTGGGAGTGGCGATTGTTGATGTGCCGGAGGATGGCGAAGCGAGGGACGATCTGGCGGCGCGCCTTGCCTATGACGCCACGGTTTTCGACCAACACGCCTGTCTCTCGCCGCACGCGGTGCTGGCACTGGGGTCGTTCGACGCTTGCGCCGAGTTGGGGGAGTATGTGGGGCGGCAGATGGAGAAGCTGCGCGTGGAGCTCCCGCCGCGGATTCTGGAGCCGGCGCGGGCGGCTGCGCTCTCACAGCTTCGAGGGGTGGCGGAGATCTCCGAGGCGCTCGGGTCGCCGGTTCGATTGCTGACGCCGGCCGATGGGAGCAGCGCGTGGACGGTGCTCGTCGAGGAGGTCGAGGGGATGCCGATCTCGCCGCTCGATCGTTTCTTGCGGATCGTTCCGCACGAATCGCTCGATGCGATCGTCGCGCGGGTGCGCCCAGCGCGCAAGTGGCTGCAGAATGTCGCGGTCGAGCTCGGGGAGGGCGAGGACGATGCCGCCACTCTTCGCGAAGATCTGGCCCGGCTCGGCGCTACCCGCATCTGCGCCCCGGGCCAGATGGCGACGCCCTCGATGATGTGGCACCACGATGGGCAGGCTTGCGTGGGCGCGATGGTGCGCTGGTGCGATCGCGAGGTGGCGGCGCCGTAGAAGCGCGCTGAGCCTGTTGCGAATCTGCTAGTCTCTCCTTGCCCGAACGGGCTGATGACAGACACGGAGGGGATCTCCGAGTCTCGTTCGCGCGAACGCTGTCGCAAAACATGGGACGGAGGTCCGTTGGGACCCGCGTCGAGCCTGCCGGCAGCAGGAGAGGGAAAGCGCTCCGCGGCGAGAAACAGGAGGAGCCACCGTTTCTGATCGATTATCTCCTGGCGCACCCAGAAGACGAGTGCACGCACCCTGAAGGGACTTAGCAATGGCCAATTCTGACTGGAACCTTTCCGCAATCGCCGTCGACGACTTTCAGTCGAAGAACCAGATCAACGAGCCGGTGCCGGTCGATACGGGGGGCGCCGTGAATCTGCTGGGCACGCTGACGCGGGTGGCCGGCCAGCCTCCCCTCAACCACGAAGTGAAGATGAAGACCGACTTCGAGCGGACCGACACCGGCCAGCATCAAACCTGGCCGGGGGACGGACCCTATACCTTCGACGTGGACGAAGACCCGTTCGAGATCCAGCACGCTCAGGGGATCGATAACGACATGCCGGATCCGTCGGAGTGGGATATCCGCGTTTGGATCAAGGATGGGGACGATCCGTGGGTAATCAAAGACACAGTGCCGGTCACGATTCCCGACAACTCCTGAAGGACACGAACGACGTTTGGGCACCGACGACGGAAGCATGAGCTCGCGGGCACCTCGATCGACGAGGTTCTCGGCCCTGGAGCGGGACGTTGAGCGTTCGCACGTTTGGTACGGCATCGATGCGTTGAGCGACGCGCCGGTGGTGATCAAGGGTGCGCGCGGCGGGAGTGTAGACGCGCTGGTGCGAGAGTTCGCCCTGGGGAGCGCCGTCGGGGGCAGAGGCGTCGTCCGAGCCCTCGACTTGGCGCCTCTGGTGGGTGGAATCGATGGAGCCGACGGTCCATTCCTCGTAATGGAGAAAGTGTCGGGCGAGCCGTGGCCGGGAGGGCCGGTTCCGATCGAGCGGACCGTCCGAGTGCTGTCCGGCCTGCTCGACGCTCTCTCGGTGC
>CAZFNT010000180.1:1979-7870 GCA_964520315.1 uncultured Gemmatimonadota bacterium | reverse complement strand
GCTGGGGGACGGAGGAGAGCAGGGCGCGGGTGTAGGGGTGCCGGGGGTCGTTGTAGACCTCTTCCGCAGGCCCGAGCTCCACGACGTCACCGAGGTACATCACCGCGATGCGGTTGGCGATGTGGTAGACGACCGCGAGGTCGTGGGCGACGAAGATGTAGGTCAGACCGAACTCCTCGCGCAGCTCCTCCATCAGGTTGATGACCTGCGCCTGCACAGAGACGTCCAAGGCGCTCACCGGCTCGTCTGCGATGACGAGGGCGGGGTTCGTCGAGAGCGCGCGGGCGATGCCGATCCGCTGGCGCTGGCCGCCGGAGAACTCGTGCGGGTAGCGCGCGGCGTACTCGGCCTGGAGCCCGACGCGGTCGAGGAGGTACTCGACGCGCTTCTTGCGCTCTTGCCTAGAGAGCCCGAGGTGCAGCTCCATCGGGCGCTCGATGAGCTGCTGGACCGTCATGCGCGGGTTCAGCGAGCTGAAGGGGTCCTGGAAGATCATCTGCACCTTGGCGCGCCAAGGCAGCATCTCCTTGCGGTTGAGACCGTTCAGCTGGGCCTCCTGGCCCTCGTGAGAGATCGAGGCCTCGCCGCCGAGCACCACGTCCGGGCTCATCGAGCGCAGGATGTTCGAGATGGCGCGGCCGACCGTCGTCTTGCCAGAGCCCGACTCGCCCACGAGGCCGAGGACCTCGCCGGGCTGGAGATCAAAAGAGACGCCGTCCACGGCCTTCACCGTCCCGACCTGCTTGCGCAGGACCCCGCCGTAGATCGGGAAGTGGACCTTGAGGTCGCGCACGCTGAGGAGCGGCTTAGCTGTGGCGATCGCGCTCACGCCTTCACCTCCGAAGTCTGAACGTCCGCGCTCTCGACCAAGTGGCAGCGCACCTCGCGTCCAGGCGCCAAGGTGCGGAGCGCCGGCTCTTCCGTCGCGCAGCGCTCCTCCGCCAAGGGACAGCGCGAGCGGAAGCGGCAGCCCGAGGGGAAGTTGAAGATGCTCGGGACGTTGCCCTCGACGAGGGGCAAGGGCTGGCCCTTGCTGGCCTGGGTCGGGATCGAGCCGAGGAGACCTTGGGTGTAAGGGTGGAGCGGGTTGTCGAAGAGGTCCGTCACACGCGCGACCTCCTGGATCCTGCCTCCGTACATCACGATCACGCGATCACAGGTCTCTGCGATCACAGCGAGATCATGGGTGATGAGCATCACCGAAGAGCCCTTGCGCTCGCGTTGGAGATCCTTCATCAAGTCGAGGATCTGCGCCTGGATCGTCACGTCGAGGGCCGTCGTCGGCTCGTCCGCGATGAGGAGGGCCGGCTTGCAGATCAGGGCCATCGCGATCATCACGCGCTGGCGCATCCCGCCCGAGAGCTGGTGCGGGTACTCGTCGACCCGTTCCCGGGGGCCCGGAATCCCTACCTTGTCGATCATCTCGATCGCGCGAGCGCGCGCCGCGCTCTTGGACAAGCCTTCGTGGAGAATCGCCGTCTCCATGATCTGGTCGCCGACCGTGAACACAGGATTCAGCGCGGTCATCGGCTCTTGGAAGATCATCGAGATCTCGTTCCCTCGAACCTCGCGCATCCGTTCTTCGGCGGCACTGAGCAAGTTCTCACCTTTGAAGAGGATCTCACCACCGGCGAAGAACCCGGGTGGCTGGGGTACGAGCTGCATGATCGAGAGTGCCGTGACCGACTTGCCGCAGCCGGACTCCCCCACGATTCCCAGGCTTTCGCCTTCCATGACCGCGTAGTTTACGCCATCGACCGCCTTGGCGATCCCTTCGTCTCCGCTGAAGTAAGTGCGAAGCTCACGCAGCTCGAGCAGCACATTCCGTGTCTCATCCATCGATCAAGTGCCGTTTCATTTTCGGGTCGAGCGCATCGCGAAATGCGTCGCCGACCTGGTTGTAGCAAGTGATCGTCACGAAGATCAGCAGGCCGGGGAAGATCTGAATCCACCAGTGCTCGGCCATGCGGGATTCGTTGATCAACGAGCCCCACGAGGGCATCGGGTGCTGGATACCAAAGCCCAAGAAGGAGAGGGTCGATTCCATCAGTATGCCCGACGCTACCGCGAACGCACCGGCCACCAAAACCGGCGCCATAGCATTGGGAAGAATGTGTACGAAGATGGTGCGCCTCGATGAAAGCCCCAAGGCTTGCGCCGCAAGCGCGAACTCACTCTCTCGCAAGCCTAGAAACTCGCCCCGAACCAGGCGTGCCACGCCAGTCCAACGGATCAGCGCGATGATGATCACGATCGAGAAGATCGGAGGGATGACGCTGGGATCGACGAAGGCCGATACCATCAGAATCAGGAAGAGAGGCGGCACGCAGATGACGACTTCGATGAAGCGAGAGATCAACATGTCGGTTCGGCCACTGAAGAACCCGGCGACTGCTCCCAGGATCGTTCCGATAATCACTAGCAGACCGGCCGAAAGCAGCCCCACCGATAGGCTCACGCGCCCGCCCCAGAGCAATCGCGTCAAGAAATCCCGCCCCACTGAATCGGTGCCCAATAAGTGGCGTGCCGACGCGTTCAGATCGGGCTCGTCGAAGCGTACCTCCACCGGTGTCGGTGGATACATGAATCCGGTCACGGGATCGGGCTTCGGAACCCGCGCGCCACGCACATAGTACCCCTCCTCGGAAATCTCGGCGGTGGACGACCAGGTGGGTGGGCGGAAGTTCTCGGAACTGTGCGTTTCGGCGAAGCCGTACGGAATCGGCGGAAAGATCGCCTTCGTGGCCACGATCTCGCCGGTGGTCAGAGCGCCCTTGTAGGGCGCAATATTGAAAGCCGCTTCGCCGCCGAAAAGGGCACCCCAAATCAGAGCCGCCGCCAAAGAAAGCAGAAGAGATGCGGCCCACTTCGTCTTGCGATTGTCGCGAATTCGCTCGCGGTCGTCGCCGAGCATCCAGGAGTTGACGGCACGGTTCCAGAGGGGCCACGTCAACGCCAAGAAGCAGAGGATCATGAACAACACTTCACCGCCCCCGATCACCGCGAAAAGAGGGAAGCTCATGGCTCCGATCAACTTCACGCCTTGGGGCTCCGACATCTCGTCGTTGGATCGTTTGTACTCGGTGCGGATCGCCTTCGCCCGCGTCTTCGCCTTCCGGGCCCATTCGGTCGCTGCCTCGTTATGCCCCGACTCCGCGTTCGTCGTAGCCTTCTCGACCTCATCGAGAAGTTGCTCGAGCGAAGCGTGCAGCTCTGAAGGTAGATACAACTTCAGAGTCTCGACCTGAACCAGCACCGCGTTTCGCTCGTTGGCGATCGCTTCGTCGTACGTAAAGACCGAACCCCTCGTTCGACTCGCGACATACTCCTCAGGTGTCTGTCGCACGATCCGCCCCACGCCGATCGTAGCGGGATAGAGTGTTCGCAACGCCTTGCCGTAGGCCTGGTAGTCGATCGCCTCCAAGACGTAGGGCCGGTCGTTGGCGATCAGCGGTGCGTAGATCGCCGATGCGTAGAGCAGCGCCAGAATCCCCACCGCCACCTTGAATAGGCGGTTTCTCCCCAGTTGCTCCAGGACGAGATCCCAGTAGTCCTTCGAGTAGGCGGGGGCATCTTGTGGGTTGGGGGTCGCCATGGACGTTTCCTAAGAGTAGCTGATCCGAGGATCAACGAGCGCATAGGCAATATCGGAGAGCAAGATCCCCGCGAGAGTCATCGCGCCCGAGAGCGTCATCGTCGCCATGATCACGTTGTAGTCACGTTCCAGCAGCCCCTTGTACATATACTCGCCCATTCCCGGCAGGTCGAAGACCGTCTCGACGATGAGCGCGCCGCCGATCATGATCGGCAGGATCGCGGCGAAGATCGTGATGACTGGGATCACCGAGTTCCGCAAGGCGTGCTTGAAAATGACGGCTTTTTCGCTGAGCCCTTTTGCGCGCGCGGTGCGGATGTAGTCTTGGTGAATGACCTCGATCATCCCGGATCGCATCTGTCTCGAAAGGTAAGCGAGCCCGCCGTAGGTCAGCACGACCACGGGCAAGATTCCGTGTTTGGCGGTGTCCCACAGACGCCCGGCGGTCGAAAGTTGGTCGGCATCGCGGCTGTGCAGCCCGATAACCGGCAACCAGTCGAGAAGCGTCTTACCGAAACCGAGTTGCAGCATCAATCCAGCCCAGAAGACCGGAATCGCGTAGAGCAGAAAGAGAGCGAGTGTCGTGAACTTGTCGATCCTGGTGCCGACCCGATTCGCCGAGTAGATCCCGATCGGCAGCGCCAATGCGTATATCAGAAACGACGAGATCAAGGCGAGCGGGAGTGTGACCTCTTTCAAGCGACGCCGAATCTCATCTCCGATCGACTGATTCCGATTGAAGAGCTCGACACCGAAATCGAAGGTCACGAACCCACCCCAGGGATGCCGTCCATCACCGCCGAACCACTCGTGCCCGTCGGGCCGAACATTGAAGGGGCCGATGAATCCGATGTACTGGACCACGAAGCTGCGATCGAGCGCGTTCTCGTGCTTGAACTTGGCGATCCGAGCCTCGATGTCCGCACCCTCTTGGGTGACCTCTCCCTTTCCACCGCCTCCGAGCCCCAAAATCTGTGTCGCCGGATCTCCGGGAGCGGCGTGTAAAAGCCCCAAAATGACCAAGATGATCCCGAACATGGTCGGTACGGTCCAGAGCAGCCGTCGGACGATGTACTGGAGCACGGTCAGTCCTTCTCGATCGAGGAACGGGTTCCGGCGGTGCCCGCGGGGAAGTGCCAACGACGAATCGAGTAGCCGGGCGAGATCTTGAACGCCTGGAAGCCTCGAATCGCCTTGTTCATGGCGAACTTCCTCGGAGTGTTCACACCGAACATGTAGGGCTGCAGCTCATCGTGCAAGTAGCGGTGCAGCTCTCGCCAGTTCTTCGAGCGCAGCTCGACATCGAGCTCCTTCTGCCCCTTCTCGATCAGCTCATCGATCTTAGGATCCATCACGCCGCACATATTCGAGCTCTTGAGCTCCGGCTTGCCCCATTTCGAATGCCAAAGCTGCTCTGGGTCGCTCTCGAGCGGCGGCACCCAGGCCAAATTGACCGCATCGAAATTCCGCTCGAGCATCCGCTCGAGAAAGCTCGACCACTCCAGATTGCGCATGTCGAGCTTGATGCCGAGCCGCTCGTACGCCTCTTGCAGAGAGAGGCCGATCGTCTCCGACGCTTTGTTCCCCGACGGATATAGAAACTCGATCTCGAACGCGACGCCGTCCTTGTCGATGATACCGTCGCCGTCTCGATCGTACCAGCCTGCCTCCGCGAGCATCTCTTCAGCCAGCTCGGGGTCGTAGGCGAGCGGCTTCACATCGTGATTGTAGGCAACGCCGAAGTAGTTCTGCGGACCGGTGACCCGTTTGCCAAGCCCGAAGTAGTTGCTCTCGACATAGCCATCCCAGTCGAAGGCGTGACAGAGAGCCTTGCGCACCGATGGATCCTCGAGATGCGGGCGCGCGGTGTTCCACCCGACATAGCCGTAAGTGCCGGTGTAGAAGTACCCTTTGTAGTAGCTGTTGGTGAACGCTTCCGACGCCGTGCCTTCTCCGAAATAGTCTTCCGACCTGACGCGGGCGAAAAAATCCAGTTCGCCGTTCACAAGGGCCAAGAAGGCGGAATCATCGTTCTGGATGTGTCGCCAAACGATGCGGTCCAGATAACCCGATCGTTCCGGCGCATGATAGCCCTCGAAACGCTCCGCCTCGACGAACTTGGAATCCCATTTCGTCACGCGGTAAGGGCCGAGCCCGACCCAATCGGTGTTGTGCGGGTTTTCGTTGATATAGTCACCCAGCTCCGCGAGTGTGAACTCATAGCCGTCGCCGTAATGTGCATGGGTAGCGAGATCGTAATTCTTGTTATCAGGATCGGTCAGGTCGTATAGATGCC
>CAZFNT010000180.1:0-1969 GCA_964520315.1 uncultured Gemmatimonadota bacterium | reverse complement strand
AAAAACCTTCATATTCCCCTGTCTTTTTGGCTCTGCAGAGATCGCCGCAAGATTCCAGAGCCTTGAAATACTGCGACTCATAGTAGAAGCGCACGGTCTTCTTGTCGACGACTTCGGCGGCCATGATCTTCTGGTAGCTGAACCGAACCTCGTCGCAATCGACCTCGGGGTTGTTGTAGACCTCCCAGCTGAAGAGCACGTCGTCAGCATCAAATCGGTGGCCGTCGTGCCAAAGGACGTTGTCCGGCAGATGGAAAGTGAAAACCGTGCCTCGCTCCAGAGCGGCGACATCCGATTCGGGAACATGTGTCGTCTTGCCCGAAGACACCACGTCGTAGCCATCACCATTCTCGGACACCTGGCCATAGAGGATCGACCTGCGCTTCCCCTCGGGGCCGATCTTCGTCGCGGAGCCGTACTTCGGCGCCGCTCCCTCGCTCAAGACGATCTGGTCCTCGGTGTCCCAGCTCTCACAGAGGCTCGGCTCGATCTCCCATGTCTCCCAGTTCTGCAAAACCAGACGGTCGTGAAGCTCGTAGAGCATCCAGTTCGAGACGGCGGAATTCTCGATGGCGCGATTGAGTCCCTCCGGCAGAGACGAAAGGTGAACAATCACCCGTCCCCCGTAAGCCGGCTCGACCGGCGTCGCTCGATCGGGATGAAAAGCATCGAATGCCACGGGACCAGGCCCTGTCTTTTCGATGTCGACATCTCCAGAGCTCGCGCTCGAGGCCGCGGAGGTGAGCCCCAGCAGCGCGATCGCGGAGACCCTGGCCATCCGTCGGTGTTTCTTGCTCATATGTGTCCTCAAACAAAGTCCTTCATGAAGAGAAAGCGCGGCGTGAGCTCCCCCTTGTGTAGAATCACCGCGCACTTGATCGGCGCCGGCAAATCCAGGGCATCGAATGGCGCACTCCAATCCGCCCCGGCGATCTCGGGCAGGAGGGGAAGCAACGCTTCGCTAAACGTCTCCGAGCTTTCGCGCGGTATCTCACAAGGCAGGTTGTCGACCGCCATAATTACCGGTCCATCCCCCGCCACCCCGTCGGCTATTCCACCCTCGATCGGATCGTAGACGTAGCAGGGAGTGTCGCTCTCAGTCGCCTTGACACTGCATTCGATGGAGCCTTCGATGTCGATCGATATGTCGCCGATCACTTTCAGCCGCGCTAGCCCCCCCGCCGGCCAAGCGCTCCGCAAGAACTCTTTCGTCACCAGGCGCGGGCAACGTTCGTCCCAGAAGATACCATTGACCAGCATCGTCAGATGCGGAAGGAAGCGATCGAAGACCGACACATGGTCCTCCGGATGATCGAAGTAGTCTTGGAGGACGAAATCACCGCCGTCCCCCCGTTCGAACATATGTTTCTCATGGAAGACGACCTTGTAGACGCGATCCGGCCGAAGAGTGTCGCGAACGCCGGCTTCCAGCAGCCTTTCGGGCCCAATCTCTTCGCAAGGAAGCAGATCGAGAATCGACTGGGCACCTTGCGACACATTTCCGTAGCCCGTGATTCCAACAACGATCGGACCCCGGTGCCCGCTCGCCCCACGCGCCACAGCCCCGGCCAACTCCCGCCCGAGCGCCCCGATCTCTTCGCGGGCCTCCTCAAGCGAATCGTAGCGATAGGCCGGTCGAACATCGGAGAAGACGCTACCCTTCCCTTCCCAGCGCATGCGCGCACCGTAAGCCTGCAAAGTGTTGATCATGCCCGCGTAGCCCGCGTGGGGACCGAAGAAGACCAGGCGGCGACCCGCCTCATCGACGATGCACTCATAGTCGACCAGCGTGATCCGCTGCTCCATCATCCGCCGCAGCAAGGGCATGTTGTAGCTTTGCCCCTTGATCGTATGAGAGAAGAAGAAGTAGTAGCGCCCTTCATCGATCAGCTCGCCCGGAATCTCCTTGACCGCGAAAACGATTTCGGCCCGCGAAAGCTCCTCCTCGAGCCAGGCCGCCGCCCTCATT
>CAZFNT010000179.1:0-7911 GCA_964520315.1 uncultured Gemmatimonadota bacterium | reverse complement strand
CCCCCTTTGAGCATCAGCCTGATCGACAGGCCTGGCTCGTCCTGCTCCTCGAAATGCACGTAAGGCGATCCCGTGCCGGTGTTGTCGCCGCTGTTCCTCCCGGTAAGAGAGTCGACGGCGTTGGGGCGCAGAAAGGTGCGCCTCGTCGCCTCCTTCACCGCGCCCTCTATCGTGCGCGTCAGCTCTCTCTGGCGGTGCTCAGGCCCATAGTGAACGTAGAAAAGCAGCGTTCCGGTGTCTTGGCAGGTCGGTGTCGATGTCTCGGACGCGGCGCGGGCGTTGGCGAGCATCATCTCGAAGGTCTTTCGCGCCATGGAGTTTTCGGGCTCCCGCGCGGCGGCCGCTTGCATCGCCTCGATCTGGTCAGGGGGCAGATTGGTCGAGGCGAGGCGAATCAGCTCGACCAACGCCTCCTCGAGTTCCATCTTGTCGGTCATCTCGCATCTCCTGGGGGATGCTGGAGGCACAGCGTGCCCGGGGACGGAACCATCTCGAGTCGACCGGGGCTTCTCGGCAATGAGGTGCGCCTCTGCGTGACCGGAGGCTAGCACTCCCCCGGGCGCGTGTCGAAGCTACTCGACCCAGGCGACCAGGACGGGGCGATCGATCACTGGAAACGCGGGGGGCGCCGATTCCATCAGGCGCTCATCGTAGACATATTTCTTCTGGTAACCCGATGTGATGCCGTAACGATTGAAGGTGCCGACCGCCCCGCGCTGCTGCTGGATCACGCCTCCCAAGACACCTAGAACGCCGCGTGGTGAACCTTGACTGTAGTTCTCTACGTAGAAACTGCCATCAACCGCCATGATCGACGCGTGGATGTTGCAGTTGTTCTGGTTTGGCGCCGTATCAGCAACGTACACATCCTGCAGTGCCACCAACCCCGCGAAATCGTCGGATGCGGGATCGACACGCGGATCGCTCTCGTAGGTGAAATCGGCGTCGATGCTGATCCGTCCTTCCGTGGCGACCGTCACTTCGCCGTCGACGACACCTTCGACATGTACGTCGTAGCCCCCGTCGATGTAGATCACGCCATTGAACCCGCTGAGGGACCAGGTGCCGTTGGCTCCTCCTTCGGTAGTCCACTCCACATCACCATCAGCGGTAAAGTTCAGCCAAGTCTCTTCATAGAAAGTGTGTCCACCTTGCTGCGCCGCCGTCTCGGTCATGTCCAAGTCGATCGGCAGCTCGATCGGGGGCACGCCGAATTCCGCCCCTTCCTGAAAATCCGGAAAGTGGTAACCGTGCCAGGTCGCATAGTCCTCGGCGACACTCGTGACA
Organism: uncultured Gemmatimonadota bacterium; assembly: GCA_964520315.1. Classification (GTDB taxonomy): domain Bacteria. Next base: position 6,624 of record CAZFNT010000179.1, on the reverse strand, counting down.
TGGCCCTGAAACACCGGACCGCCCCAGATGTGAAACTGACCGTTGGTGTGCACCGGTCCCTGGATCGTGTCTCCTGTAATGAACCAGATCTGAGGCTCGTAGTCGGTGAAGTAGGCGTAGTGAGAGAAGGCCCTGCGCTCCAACATCGCCACGATGGTCTGATCGGTCCCTGCGTAGTCGCCTTGTGAAGTGATGCGGATTTCGTTATAGGCAAGAGTTCCGTCCGTGCCGGCGTCGTCTATGGTCACCGAAAATGCGCCGGATGCGAGATTCGTGTCTTGGTATCCGTCTCGCCAATCACCGTCTTCCATCAAGTTCCGAAGCGCCAGATGAGCCCCGCTTCGGGCACAGTCACGGGCCACGTGGCCTTCATAGGCGCTCACATGGGCGTGTGTAGCATCGGAGCGCACGCGGTTCATATTCAACATCGTCACACCCACTGAGGCGACGAAGCCGAGAGCCAGAAACAGAATCGCTGTGCCCATCCGTCTCCCCTACAAGACCAGGTTCTTCGGGAATACGGTTCCGGCTGTGACAGCGCTCACCGGATCGAACTCGTCCATCGGCTCGGGTGGCTCGACCGCTATTGTGTAGCGAATGCTGCGCACCGTTCCCCAATCGGTTGTTTGGGCTCCGGTTCCATCGAAGAAGAGAAGCTCCACATCGACCACGCCGAGCGCGGGGTCCGCGAGCGGCTCACCATCTACCGTGCGATAGAAGAGGCGATCGTCGGGATTGGCGGTCGTCGCGGCCGAATCGGGCGAGCTCAGCCAGTAGGAGACCTGCTCCGGTGCGTTGTCCAGGTCGACGTCGGCCCAAAAGGTGAGCGAAGTACTGTCGGCCGCGACGATCGAGGTGCGGGGGTCTTCGAGCCCGAGGCCCATCTTGCGAAGATCCGATTCGAGCACCTGCGAAAGGCTCGCGGCGACCTCGATCGCCGTTCGCTCCGTTCCCGATCGATAGAGTTGGTCGGTGACGGTGGCGTTCATGGCGGCAATCTGCAAGATGACCATCGCACCGATGATGAACGAGCTCGCGAGCGTGATTCCGTACATATCAGGTTCCCGACGAGAAAATGCTCTGGTAGATCACTGGGTCGGGCAAGAACTCCCCGGTAACCGTGACCGTGAGCAGTTTGTGGTGCGTTCTGCTCTGAACAGGCAGAGTGAGGGCTCCCTCCTCCACATATTGGACGGTGCAATTGGCCGTAACGGTGACCCCTTCGGTGACGAATGCCCGCGTGAGCCCATGCAGATCGTCGACGTCATCGAACTCGTCTTCGCTTTCGCCGGAATCGGGGCCGAGCGCATCCCAGTCGGTGAGCTGCTGCAAAGGGAGCCACGAGCCCTCTTCGTCGAAACGCATCGAGGCCCCCCAGCCCACTAGCGAGTGAGCGGAGCTGATGGCGGGGAGCGCGATGCGCGAATCCTGCAGATCTTGCCGCGTGTCCACGAGTAGATAGTTCACGCCGAGTGTGCCGACCGAGAGGATGGCGAGGCCGCCGAGGAGAAGAAGTGGTTGCATGGAGACTCCAGAATGAGCTGTTCAATTGCATGCCACGTGCCAAGAGCCCGCACGCACGACGATTCCCGCACAAGCGCTTGAACGACACGTTATTGCGCTGCTCTCACCCGGCACGGGCCTCCAGCTCCGCCCCCGCGAATCTGCCCACTCCTTGCGCAAGGGCAGCGGTTGTTGGTGGCGTCGAGGGCAATTGCAGGATGTAGAATGCGCGTATCGCCTCCCCAATAATCTTTGCCCCCGAAGGAGTTTTCGATGACCGTAAGGACACACGATGAAGATGGCGGAATACGGGTTCTCACGCTCGACCGCCCGCCGGTGAATGCGATCAATGTCGAGCTGCTGCGCGATTTGAGGCACGCCGTCGACGACGCCGCCGAAGATCAAGGAGTGCGCGTCATCTTGATGCGTGGCGGTGAGCGGACTTTCTCTGCGGGGCTCGATCTGAGGGAGCTTGCTTCGGGGGCCGGTGGTGAGCTGGCGCGGCTGGGTCAGGACGATGGCATCTTCGCTCTGTGGACCGTGCCCAAGCCGACCATCGCCGAGATCGGCGGGCACGCTATCGCCGGCGGTGCGATCCTCGCGCTGGCTTGCGACTTTCGTATCACCCGGGAAGGCACGCACCGCATCGGACTCAACGAAACTTCGTTCGGCATCGCCTTCCCGCGCGAGGCCCTCGAGATCGCGCGTGCCTCACTTCCACACGAAAAGGTAGTGCGACTGATGCTCGAAGCCGAGACTTTCGTGGCGGCGGACGCAAAGAAAGAGGGCTTTGTGCACGAGGTCGTCGAGCCGGAACAGCTCGCGGAGCGCTGCCTGACGCTCGCCCGCAAGCTCGCCGAGTACCCACCCGCCGGTTACGCCCATAACAAGCGTTATCTGCTCGCCCCGGCCCTCGCCCGGTGCGCCGCGGAAACGCAAGAGGCGCGTGACGCCCTCACTCAGCTGTGGTTATCTGCCGAGACGATGCACGCCGTCGTCGCCCGTGTCGCGGCCATCGGCAAGGGCTGATATCAACTACCTCACCTCGGCTACAAAAGCATCCTCGCCATAAATCTCGCCGGTCGCCCGATCACCGATTCGCTGCGCAAATGTGTAGCTTCCGGTCGGCGCGCTCAATGGCACCTTGATCACCCCCTCCGACGGAAGTGATGTCGAGGTTACGAGCACCCATGAATCGGCGCTGAGATCTTCGCCCGCGACATTCCGCACATGGGCGTCCCACTCCACCCGCGCGCCTCGATCGATCGTGGTCGGGGTGTCCAGCAGCTCGAGCGGAACGTCGCCGTCGTGCAGACCACCCGCCTGTTCGATGAAGTAGAAGGTCGGCGCCATATTCTCTTCGACCAGCCCGGGAATCTCGCCGGGGCTCGGCCAGAACCAATCACCGATCTCGACTGTGTAGCCGAAGATCTTCTCTTTGGTGCTCTGTTCGCCGTAAAGCCAATCGGTGCACTCCCCGTTGACCAGATAGAGAGTCGAGCTGGTCGGCCCGTAGGTGTAGTTGTTGTCGGCCGCCATCGTCTGCGCGATGTCGCGGAAGTGCGTGTTGTCGGGCGTGGTTCCGTAGTAGTAGCCCCATGGGTAAAGATAGAGGTCCCCGTAGGTGTGGAAGCTCAATGCATACTTGATATCATGGCCGGTGACGAAATTATGTATCGTCTGCGTCTCGGGTTCTGACCAGGCGAATGCGCCACGGTATGTTTCGTCCCAAGTGGATGGGCTCGACCCCCAATTGTCGTAGCCCCACTGGAAACCGTAGTTTCGGTTGATGTCGACACCGTAGCCGCCGCGCCGGTTCTTGCGCCACATCGGATCGGAGTCATCCACATACACATATCCATCAGGATTGACGATCGGGATGATCCAGATTTCACGATGGTTGACCAGGAATGTCATCTCGGGGTCGGAGCCATAGCCACCCAACAGACGGCGGGAGAGCTCGAGCACGGTTTCGTTTGAGACCGGCTCACGGGCGTGATGAATCGCCATTAGCAACACTTCGGGCTCGGGTTCGTTCGTCGCGACGTTGTCTGAGATCTTGAGGGCGTAGATTCCTCTGCCTTCGAGCGATACTCCGATGACATCGCTTTGGGCGATCGTCGGGTGAGCGGCTTCGAGAGCTACCAGCTCATCGACATTCTGCTGGTAATCGGAATAGCCGGATAGGTTGTTGCCGGCGATTGCGCCGTGTCGCCGGTAGAAGTCGGCGTAGACATCCTCGACGACGACCTCGAGCTCGAAGCCGAGCTCTCGCGCCCAGGCGATGTCCGCGGGGCGCAAAAGCCCCTCGATCCGCCCTTGGGCATCGAAGGCGGTGAGGTCGAGGCCGCCGGCGAGTAGCTGGTCGAGGCGGGAGGACGAGGAAGCCTCGATTGCGACCTTCGATACGAGGGGAAAGCCGGGCTCGGCCGATTCGGGGGATGTAATGCCGGCGATGAGGGGAGCGGCCGAGAGGGCGGCCAAAGCGGCGAGCGGGGTCCACATGGGGGAGTCTCCAGGGTTGAGGCCCTAGAAGGAGGGGCCAGGGACTGGAGACAGCCTAACCCGATCTGAAGGCGCTATACTGGTCTCATGGATCGAACGCTTGCCACGCCGCGCACCGCGAGGAAGAGCCGCGGGTTGATCGACCGCTTCGGCCGCACCGCCGAGAGTCTGCGGGTGTCGGTGACCGATCGCTGCGATCTCCGCTGTGTCTACTGCATGCCCGAGAAAGGGGTGAAGTGGATGCCGAAGATGAACATGCTTCGAGTGCACGAGTACGAGCGGCTCGTGCGTTTGGCGGTCTCGATGGGTGCGAGGAGCGTTCGCATCACCGGCGGCGAGCCTCTGATCCACCCGAGAATCCTCGAGATCGTTCGGGCCTTCCGCGGCATCGCGGGGATCGAAGATCTGGCCATGACGACAAATGGGGTCGGCCTCGAGCACTTCGCCACGCGTCTGCGCGACGCCGGGCTCGACCGCGTCAACGTGAGCCTCGACACGATCGAGCGCAGCGGCTTCACGACGATCACCCGACGAGACCGCCTGCCCGAGGTGCTGCGCGGCCTCGATGCCGCCCATCGTGCCGGCCTGCGTCCGGTCAAGATCAACACGGTGGTCATGCGCGGGCAGAACGAAGAGACCGTTCCCGATCTCGCGAGGATGGCCAGAGAGCGGAACTACGAGGTTCGCTTCATCGAGTACATGCCGCTGGACGCCCAGCGGAAGTGGGAGCTGGACAAGGTCGTTCCGGCCGAGGAGATCCGGCGCCGGATCGCGTCCCGCTGGGCGATCGAGCCGATCTCATCCAATGGCGACCGCGCCCCCGCCCGCCTCTTTCGATTCGTCGACGGAGCCGGCGCCTTCGGGATCATCGCATCGGTGTCGGAGCCCTTCTGCGGCACCTGCGACCGAATTCGGATCAGCGCCGACGGCAAGATCCGCTCCTGCCTTTTCGCCCTCGACGAGACCGACCTCGCCGATTCGATGAGGAGTGGCGCGGATGACGACGAGCTTCGCGCCGTGCTGCGCCGCGCCGTCGCGAGCAAGTGGGAAGGACACGCCATCCAGACATCCCGCTTCGTGCAACCCGACGGCGGCATGAGCTACTTCGGCGGATGACGCGCCACGCCGCACAGGTCGATGTCGTCGCCGCGGTCGTCCGAGAGGCGTCGACCGGCCGCTTTCTCCTCGCCCAACGCGCGCCGGGCGATGCCGAAGCGGGGCGGTGGGAGTTTCCGGGCGGCAAGCGCCGTCCCGACGAGATCCTGGCCCAGTCCCTGGTGCGCGAGCTGCGGGAAGAACTCGGTGTGCGCGCCACCGCCGGCCGCCGCCTCGGCACGATCGATCGCCCCCCGCTGCGCCTCCATTTCATCGAGGCGAGAATCAAGTCGGGTGAGCCGCGAGCAAAGGAGCACGCCGCGCTGCGCTGGGTCGAGAAGGAGCACCTGCTCGACCACGACCTGCTCGACGCCGATCGGGCCTTCGTGGAGCGGGGGCTACTCGCCATTCTGCTTCGGTAGCAACCCCGACGCGAGCAACGCCTCGAGCACGCTCGCCACCTCTCGCACCGCTGGCGTGAAGTCGATCTCGTCGCCCACGTCGATGTCCCATATCGTGTTGGCAGATAGCTCCGTCACCGCGACCGGCCCGGATGATCCCTCGGCGATCGCGAAGTGGATCTCGGGAGCGCTGTCGTACTCCAGCGTCTTCTCGAGCACCTCCCGCACCCGACCGCTCAGATCGGTGGCCGTCGCGGCGTCTTGCACATCGAGCAGATAGCGCAGATCGAGCGCGACGATCGCCTCGGGTGTGAGCTCTTGGTGGGGGCAGCGATCTTCCGGCGCGTGGTACATGCAGCAGGTCGGCCCGTGCGTCGACTCGACCGTGTACTTCGCCGGCCACGGGAAGGCCAGCTCCGCCCTCACCCGGAAGGGCGCCTCGTCCCCCGCCGTAACCGCCATGACCCTGTAGCTGCGATCGAGCGTCACCGAATCGATCCAGCTCTGCTCCTCATGGAGCTGAAGCCCATGCTCGGCCGCCAGGCCGTGAAGCGCGTGAATGACCTCTTCGTAGGTTCGCATGCGCTCAGCCTACCTCATCACCCCCTGGCCCGTGGTGCCAGCTCGTTTCCTCGCACCCTTCGATCCCCGCCGCCGCCCGGGCCATCACGAAGAGCAGATCGGAGAGTCGGTTCAGGAAGGCGATCTCGTTGCCCTGCAAGGGCTCCACCTCGTGGAGCGCCACGACCGCCCGCTCCGCCCGCCTCGCCACCGCTCGGGCCACGTGCAGCGCCGCCACCGCTTCGGTTCCGGCCGGCAGAACGAACTCGGCGAGGGCAGGCAGATCGCGGTTGTGCTCGTCGATCAGCCCTTCCAAAGCCTTGATCGCGCCCACCTCGATCCGAGGCATCCCCTCCTTGTGCGCGTCCGGCGGAGTCGCCAGCACCGCGCCGAGATCGAAAAGCTGGTTCTGCAAGACCCCGAGCCGTCTCTCGATCAGCTCGAGCCCCGCCGAGCCCCCCCGCAGTGCCGAGCGCGCAAGACCGACGAAAGAGGAGAGCTCATCGACCGCTCCGTACGCCGCGACCCGCGGATCGCTCTTGAGGATTCGACGGCCGCC
>CAZFNT010000178.1:0-7923 GCA_964520315.1 uncultured Gemmatimonadota bacterium | reverse complement strand
GGCGCCGATCGAGAGCGCTACGGCGCGCACGGCGGTGAACCCCAGAAAGGTCACCGCGCGGGAGATGCTCGACACCGGTCGCGGCAGAGCGAAGTAGGCGGAGTTGACCAGGCTCAGCACCTTCGAGGCCAGTGCGGCATCGCTCGCGAAAGCCTCGTCGAACTGGCCCATCGTGCTCATAGGATCGTTGCAGAGCTCGACGACCCGGAGCACGACGCGTGGAAGCGTCGGTATCTCGTCGATCCGCTCGAGAAAACGCGTAGAGAAGCTCTCCGCGCTCTCCGAGTCACCAGGCTTGGGGCCGATCATGGGATTCCTTATCCTCTCTGGTCCACAGTCTAGTCGGTCGACGCGTTCTCCGGCGGTATGAGCCCCAATCCGCGCAGCTCCTTGCGGAAAGCCGCCCCCGCCATGGTCGCCACGCCCAGCTCTCGCGCCTTGGCGAGCTTCGAGCCCGCACCATCACCATGAACGACCAGATCGGTCTTCGCGGAAACCGACGATGTCGGACGACCGCCCGCCCTCAGAATCAGCTCCTTGGCTTCTTCGCGCCCAATCCCATCGATCGTGCCGGTCACGACTACCCGTTTTCCATGGAAGGGGGATGCGACGGATGCCGCACTCGCCTTTCCCGCACCACCGAAGTCCACGGAAACCGACCGCAGCTTCTCGATCAACAGCCGGCTCGTCTCTCTCGAGGCAAAGCGGGCGACACTCTCCGCGATCGCGGGTCCGATCTCGTCGATCTCTTCGAGGGTCGCCGCTTCCTGGCCCAGCAGGGTGTCGAGATCGCCGAACCGATGCGCCAGAACCCGGGCTGCGGTGCGGCCCACATGGCGAATGCCCAGACCGAAGACCAGGCGTTCCAACGGGCGTTCCTTCGATGCCTCGAGCTCCTCCATCAGGTTCGCGGCCGAGCGCTCCCCCATCCGCTCGAGGGCCGCGATCCGTTCGGCATCGAGCCGATAGAGATCACCCACGTCGTTCACCCAGCCTCGCCTCACGAGCTGCTCCACCAACGCCTTGCCCAAGCCCCCGATGTCCATCGCCCGGCGGGCGGCGAAATGCTCGATCGCGCTGCGCATCTGGGCGGAGCACCGGACGTTTTCGCACCAAGAGCCCACGACCCCTTCATAATGTTCGAGAGTCGCGCCGCACACTGGACAGCCGATCGGCATTTCGAAAGACAGTGCGCCCTCGGGTCGCCCCTCCAGCACGACACGAACGATCTTCGGGATGATCTCACCCCCCTTGACCACCTGCACCCGATCCCCGACACGCACATCGAGACGCGCCACCTCCTCTTCATTGTGAAGGCTCGCCCTGCGAATGGTGGTGCCGCCGAGCTCCGCCGGAGCGAGTGAAGCGACCGGCGTGACCCGTCCCGTTCGCCCAACCTGCAGCTTGATCGCGAGCACCTCGGTCTCCGCCACTTCGATCTTGAACTTGTACGCGATCGCCCAGCGAACATCCTTGCTGGTCGCCCCGAGCCGACTCCAGTCGCGCAGATCGTCCACTTTGATCACCAAGCCATCGATGTCGTACGGAAGCTCGGCCCAGCGTTCGTTCCATCGTCCGAGCGAGGCCTGAAGCGACGCGATCCCTTCATGGCGCTCGCCCAGTGGAACCACCGGAAGCCCCCACGCGCGGCACGCGGCAAGCGCGTCTCCGTGGGTCTCTAGCCCGAGCCCATCAGCCTCTATCACCCCATGAATGAAAAGTCGTAAACCACGGTGTGCCACCGCTGAAGGATCGAGCATCTTCAGGGTCCCGGCAGCCAAATTGCGCGGATTCGCGAAGGGCGCAAGTCCCTCCTCGATCCGCTCGAGGTTGAGCCGGAGCAGATCGTCACGGGTCAGATAGACCTCGCCCCGAAGCTCCAAGCGGCTAGCCGGAGCGCCTTCCAGCACCAGCGGCAGGGATCGCATCGTCCGCGCATTGGCGCTGATATCGTCCCCCTCCTCGCCGTTGCCGCGCGTCGCCGCGAGCTGGAATCGCCCATCTTCGTAGGTCAGCCCGATCGCCACCCCATCGATCTTCGGCTCGACGAAGTAGGCCGGCCCCTCCTCACGGCCGAGCCCTTCCCGCACCCGCCGATCGAACTCCGCGAGCTCGTCGGAGCTATAGGTGTTGGCGATCGAGAGCATCGGAACACGGTGGCGAAGCGTTTGGAACCCCTCGGTCAGCGCATCGCCGATCCGGCGGGTCGGTGAATCCGGGTCGTCCAATGTCGGATTCGCCCTCTCCAGCGCCCGCAGCCGAACAAGAAGGGCATCGTACTCCCGATCGGAGATCTCCGGATCCGCGAGCGCATAGTAGAGCCGGTCATGCCTGCGAATCTCGGCTCTGAGGCGAAGCGCCTCGTCTCTCGTGTCCATTCCTCACTCCCCCCCCGCCCGAGCGAGCAACCTGCGCGCATGTATCCGTGCCTCGTCCGCGCGATCGTCGCCAGCGAGCATCCGCGCGATCTCGGCCACTCTCGCCTCTTCGGCTACCGGCTCCACCGTCGTGAAGGTGCGGCGCCCGTCCACCGACTTCGACACCTTGATCTGCTGATCGACCGCGGCGGCGATACTGGCGAGGTGGGTCACGACCAACACCTGGTGCGCCCGTCCCAACGCCTCGAGCCTGGTCGCCACCTTCAGAGCCGATTCACCACCGATTCCACTGTCGATCTCGTCGAAGACCAGAAGGGGGACCGGATCCGCTTCGGACAAAACCGTCTTCAGCGCCAACATGACGCGGCTGAGCTCCCCCCCCGAACCGATCTTCGCCAGTGGACCGGCCGACTCGCCCACATTCGGGGCGATGCGAAACTCCACCCGATCGGCGCCCCTTGGACCGCATGGCTGCGCGTCTGGATCCGGCGGACGGGGCTCCACCACCACTTCGAATCGGCTCGTCCCCATCCCCAGCTCCTTCAGCTCGCTCTCGACGGCGCCCGCCAGCCGCGCGGCGACCTCGCTCCTGCATCGCGAAAGCTCCGCTGCTCGGGCAACGAGCCTCTCCCTGCTCTCTTCAACGGCCTTCTCCAGCTCCGCCAGGTCGCCCCCGGCACTCCCCAGCTCAGCGAGCGCCCGCGAAAGCTCCTCCGCGCGCTCGATCAGTCCCACATGATCGCTTCGGTATTTGCGCCGGAGCTCCGCCAGCATCGCGAGCCTCGCCTGCACGTCATCGAGTCGAGAGCCATCCTCCTGCTCGATCGACTCCGACGCCAGCACCCGCACCGCCTCGTCCACCGCCCCCTCGGCCTGCACCACCAGCTCTACCGCGCCGCCGAGCTCCGGATCGAAGTCGGCGCCACGCTCCAGCTCCTCTCGCGCGCGGCCGAGCAGCTCCTGAACCGAAGGCTCCCCCTCGGCGAGAAGCTCCGCCGCCTGCCCGACCGACCGCGCGATCGCCTCGGCGTGGGTCAAGCGGCTAGCGGTTCGCTCCAAGACCTCCTCCTCGCCCTCGACCAGCTCGGCCGCGTTGAGCTCATCGAGCTGAAAGGCGATCAGGTCGCGACGCTCCCCGAGCTCGTCCACCCGCGCCCGCAGCTCCTCCAACACGCCCAACGCCTTCACCGCCTCGGTGTGCGCCGCCGCCACCGCGTCGCGCGGCCCCGACAGCACACCGAAAGCATCGACAAGATCGCGGTGCGTCTCGATCCGCAAGAGCGACTGGTGTGCATACTGCCCATGCAGATCCATGAGCGAGCCTACCACCTCACGAAGCCGCCCCAAGGGCACCCGCCGCCCCTGCAGCCACGCGCGGCTCCGCCCCGAAGCGGCCACCTCACGAGCCACGATCAGCTCGGGCTCCTCCCCTTCCAATCGATGCGCCGTGTCGAGATCCGGCAGCGCATCGAGCGACGCGTCGAAGCGGAAACAGCCCTCTACATAGGCCGCCTTCGCACCGGCCCGCACCGCCCTCGGATCGGCGCGATCCCCGAGAAGCAGCTTCAGAGCTCCCACCAGAAGCGACTTGCCGGCACCCGTCTCACCGGTGAGCGCGGTCGTTCCGCGCCCCAGATCGAGGCGAACCTCACGGACCAGGACGTAGTCCCGAATCGTCAGCTCGGCCAGCATCAGCGCTCCCGAAAATCCGCGGATCCTCTCCACCCGAGCTTGCTCCTGAGCACCGAGTAGAAGCTCCGGGATGTGACCCGCAAGACTCTCGCGTGATAGGGAGCGCTGGTGATTCGCAGCTCGTCCCCAGAGTGGAGCTTTTCCAGGATCTGCCCATCGATCGATATTCGGAGCTCGTCATCCGATTCCCCACCATCGACCTTCAAGCATCGTTCGTTCGAGATGACGAGGGGCCGCACCGCGAGAGTGTGGGGGCACAGAGCCTGCACCACGAGGGCGTCCATGGTCGGCTCAACGACCGGGCCGCCCGCGGAAAGAGAGTGCGCCGTCGAACCGGTCGGCGTGGCGACGATGAGGCCGTCGGCTCGAAAGGTGGTCAGATGCTCGCCGTCGATGAAGACCCGGATCTCGCGAATGCGGCCCGGTTTCTTGCCCGAGATCAGTGTTTCATTCAGTCCGTCGTGCGTCCACAGCTCGCGCCCCCTCTTCCACGCGCCCACGCGGATCACACCGCGCTCCTCGACCCGGTAATCCCCGCCGACGAGATGCTCGATCGCTTCGTCCACCTCGTCCGCGCCGACCTCGGTCAGAAACCCCAAGCGCCCAAAGTTGATTCCGAGCAAGGGAATCCCGAGCGCGCCTCCGATCCTCGCGGCGTGGAGCAGAGTCCCGTCCCCCCCCAGGCAGATCACAGCATCCGGAATGCCGTCGCGCGAGTCGTTCCCGAAACGCACATCCGCTCCGGCGTCCGCCTCGAAAACGATCTCGGCCCCGGCCCGAGCGACCGCATCCCTGAGGCTGCCCAACACATCCTCGAAGCCCGGCTTGTCGCGGTTCACGAAAACGCCCAAGCGTCGGAGCTCGGTCATCAGTGCGTCCGGGCAACGACGTAGTCGGCCAGCGAGCAGAGGATCCTTCCGGTGGCGCCCATCTCTTCGACCTCGCGCCGTGCCGATCGAACCAAATCCTCGGCGAGGCGTTGAGATTCGTCGATGCCGAGAGTCGAGGGATAGGTGCTCTTCTCCCGCTCCTGGTCGCCTGGATTCTTGCCGAGGGTGGCGGCATCGCCCCGCACATCGAGCAGATCGTCGACCACCTGAAAGGCCAGCCCGAGCGCCTCGCCGTAGCGGCTCAGCCGACCGAGCTGATCTTCGCTCGCACCCGCCAAGATCGCCCCGAGACGCAAAGATGTCTCGAGCAGAGCACCGGTCTTCAGGCGATGGATCCGCTCGAGCTGCTCGCGGCTGATCCGGCGGCCTTCGGCGGCGAGATCGAGATCCTGCCCCGCGACCATCCCTCGCGCCCCAACCGAGGCCGCGACCTCCGCAGTCGCGCGCACGACTCGATCGGCCGGAAAACGGGCCGCGGCCGCGGCGATGATCTCGAAGGCCAAAGGGAGCAGCGCATCACCAGCGAGTATCGCGATCGCCTCGCCGTAGACCTTATGGCTCGTGGGGCGGGCGCGCCGCAGATCGGCGTCGTCCATCGCTGGAAGGTCGTCGTGGATCAGCGAATAGGTGTGGATCAGCTCGAGGGCACAGGCAGGGTCGAGAACGTCCTCCGGATCGCCACCCACGGCCTGGTGAGCGGCTACCGCGAGAACCGGTCGCAGCCGTTTTCCCCCCGCGAGCACGGAGTAGCGCATCGCCTTGCGCACACGAAGATCGTCATCGGGAACGAGCTCGTCGAGCCGTCCGTTTACCCGCTCTGCCCATTCACCGAGATAGCTTCCTAGCCCGGATCCGAGCTCCTTGTCGCTCATATCGTTCCTCTTTCGGCGGCCGCAACGGTATTGGAGAGAAGCATGGCGATCGTCATCGGTCCAACGCCGCCGGGGACTGGAGTGATCGCCGCGGCGCGCTCGACGGCCTCGTCGAAAGCGACATCGCCGACGAGACGGTAACCCCGCCGGCGAGATGCGTCTTCGACGCGATTCACACCGACATCGATGATCACCGCGCCCTCCGCGATCATATCCCCGCGAATCAGCTCCGGCACACCTACCGCCGCGATCAGAATCTCGGCCTGCCGCGTATGGTGCGCGAGATCGGGCGTGCGGGAGTGGCAGACAGTGACGGTCGCGTCGCCCTCGTCTCCTCGGTGGAGCAGCATGCCGGCAAGTGGCCGGCCGACTATGTCGCTACGGCCGACTATGACCACATGACGCCCAGCCGTCGGAATCTTCTCGCGCCTCAAGATCTCTCGCACGCCGGCGGGCGTGCAGGGCAAGAAGCGGGGCCGGCCGGCCGAGATCAAGCCGACGTTTTCAGGATGAAACGCATCGACATCCTTCGAGGGATCGATCGCCTCGATCACACCCGCTGGATCCAGATGAGAGGGCAGGGGGAGTTGCACCAGAATACCGTGCACCGAGGTGTCGTCGCCAAGCTCGGCGATTCGCTCCAGCAGCTCCGCTCTCGTCGTCTCCGCCGGCAAGCGCACCGTGCGATCATCGATTCCGATCTTGTGAGCCGCTTTCGCCTTGTTCCTTACATAGACGGCCGAAGCGGGATCATCTCCCACGAGCACGACCGCCAAGCCGGGAACGACACCGCCGCGGCTGAGCGCGGAAACCCGGACTCCGAGCTCTTCCTTCACCTCCGCCGCTATCGACTTGCCGTCGATGGTTCTTGCGGCCATCGCTTCGGTCCTCCTAGCTGGTCTCGCTCCGCGGCCCCTCGTCGACCCGTTCGATCGAGCGAGCGTCTCCGCTTCGCCGGTCGAATCGGATCAGTGCCCCTTTCAGTCGAAGTCGCCGCGATGCCGGCTTGAGGCGCATATTTCGCGAGGTCAGAAAGCGCTCGATCGCCGGCCGCGGCTCCATCCCGATCACCGAATCCTGGGGACCGGTCATGCCGGCGTCGGTGATGTACGCGGTGCCCCCCTCCAGGATTCGATCGTCGGCGGTCTGCACATGCGTGTGAGTACCGACCACCGCCCCGACTCGGCCGTCGAGATACTGCCCCATCGCCATCTTCTCCGACGTCGCCTCGCCGTGGAAATCGACCAGCACGACTCGCGGACGGGGATCAGCGGCGAGCTTGCCCAGCGCTTGATCAATCGCGCGGAAGGGACAATCGAGCGGCCGCATGAAAACCCGCCCCATCAGGTTGATCACTACCAGTTCCATCCCCTCGACGAGGATCCGGCCCACACCACGACCGGGGCACGGGCGCGGGTAGTTCACCGGGCGAAGCAGGCGATCCTCTCGGTCGATGAAAGAGTGGATCTCCTTGCGGTCCCAGATATGGTTACCGCTGGTCATCATGTTCACCCCCATCTTCTCGTACTCGGCGAAGAGGGGATAGGTGAGGCCGTAGCCCGCGGCGGAGTTCTCGACATTGGCGATGACCGCGTGAATATCGTGCCGCTCGCGAAGCGAGGGAAGAAGCGCGGCCAGAATCTTGCGCCCGGGACTCCCGACCACGTCTCCCACGAACAGGATGTTCAGTGTGTCGGTGGGCAAGGGACGCGATTCCTCGGGGATGTGTCAGGATCGGGGCGCTCAGCGGGCAAGCCCGTTGCTTCGGAACTGGCGAATGACCGTGACGCGAATCGCGCCAGAATACACCAGCTCCTTCTCGATCTTCCTGGAGATCTTGCGTGAAAGCGCGAAGGCCTCGATGTCGTCCAGGCACTCCGGATCGACCATCACTTCCAGCTCCCGTCCCGCCTCGATCGCATAGGCCGAAACAACACCCGGGAGCTCGGTCGCCAGCCGTTCCATCGCCTCCATCCGCCGAACGTAGCGTTTGAGCGGCTCGCGCCGGGCGCCCGGACGCGCCTCCGACATCGTGTTGGCCGCCGCCGCCAGCGCCCCTTCGATCCGCGTCGCCGGCCCATCGCGCCGCAC
>CAZFNT010000177.1:5764-7947 GCA_964520315.1 uncultured Gemmatimonadota bacterium | reverse complement strand
AACCTCCCAGATGAGCCAGAACCGTTCCCCATTCTCGGCGTCCAGGATCGGTACGCGTGGATCGATGCGGCATCTCTTCCAGACGGCATTACGTCCTATTTGGCACGCACTTTCCGATGTTCCGGATGAGAGACGAGCGGAAGTTCCTGCTGCCGCTCGGCCGGCGAGCCGAACGTCCAAACGCGAAAGCCGCGAAGACCATCGACCAACTGATGCGGCGCCTCGAGCAAGAGGCCGCCCCGGCCTCGACCCGCCCGCTGTCTCGCGTGCGGGCTCTCGGGAGCTTGCGGCCATATCGAAACGTCAGCGGCCCACGATGCGCAACGACTGAGGTTGGGCGTCGCTCATGCGGTCGAAGGGCCGGATTGCGCATATCGCCTCCCCCCCCCCGGTGACTACCTCACCTCACTCCCCAACGACCACTGCCACTCGATGAGCACATCGGCGGGCGAGATCCCGGCCATGATGTAGACGGTGGAATCGCCATGAGCGGCGTGCCAGGCCTTCAGAGGGGGAGTTCCCGGCTCCGGCGCCGGAGGTCGACCGCGGCGAGGGATTTCATCGACCGATAGGGGCTCCAGCTTCCAGACCCCGCCGATGAGCTCCCCGAACTTGGTCACGCGAAGCACCCAACGACGCCTTCGGTCCGATTTCACGAATCGATAGTACGGCGCACCCCGCGGCGGCTCGACCAAATCGCATTCGAGAACGAATGCATCGGGCGCGTTGCGACGCACGGTGCGCCGGACGGCGGGCTCGACATCGAGAGGGTTGATCCTGGCGGAGCGAATCGAGGCCAGTCGCGGTCGCTCCGGCCTGACGACGGTCCTGAAGTGCGTCAGTCCGGCCAACGCCGCAATCACGCAGGCGGCGCCCAGCCATGCCAGCTCACGAAGAAGGCGTGGAGCGGTGAGCCTCATCGGAGCTTCTCCAAGATCAGCCAATCGAGCGTGAATCCCTCTTCCAAGGGGAATGGCGGTTGTTTGAACCAGAGAGCGCGGTCGGTTCTGAAGACCAGCTCGATTCCGTCCCCGTCGATCAGCTCCCTGCGTATCATCAGGCGTCGCACACCCTCCGACTCCTGAAAGGCGAAGCGTTCGATCCGGCGCCCATCGACAAGGAGGTCGATCTTGATCCGCCTCGGTGGAAGGAAGCTCCGACTCTCCCAGCGTATCCGGTAGCGGAGCTCGAAATGTGTATCGATCCGCTCGACCGGCACCCTGAGCTCGAGACGATGGAGACCATCGGGATCTCGACTTCTGCGAGCGAGCCAGGCGTGCTCTGTATCCATCAGTTGCATGTCGAGCACGACACGATCGTCGGTCCAGGGAAGCTCGCGAGGGTGATCGAGTCGAATCAGGTCGGCCCGAATTCCGTCGGCCTCAATCGTCGCTACCATTGAGCCGGCGCTCAGGCTCGCCAGGAGCTCCTCGTAGGGCGCGTCCCCGAACTTGCGCAGATCGAGCACATCCTCCTGGAAATTCACGATCCACAGGCGCGAGATGAAGAGGCTCTCGGCGCCGTAGCGATAAGGCAATCGGTGCTCGGTGAGGGGAGCGTAGATCATCACCGAGCGCCCGTCGGCGCGCGTCACGCGCCGCCACCTCTCCGATCCGAACAGATCGTCGCCTCGCTCCCCCGGCTCGAAGAAGTAGTAGCTGAAAAGGTGACTGTAGAACGAGGCCGGCAGCAAGGCGACGGCATCGCCCTCTTCGAGCTCGGTACGGATCGAGCGCACGATCTTCCGCACATCGCTTCGCTGCCCGCCGGTGACGATCCGCCATCCATAGGCGAGCTGGGCCACGACCATCGCCGTCGCGAGCACGGCGATCGCAACTTCGGCGAGTCGAGGTCGAAGTGTGCCGAGGGCCCGACCGGCGCGCACAACACCGGTCACGAGCAAGACCGCGCTGAAGGGCACGAGGTAGATATAGTGGCGAATCTGCAAATAGTAACCGTCGGTCAAACTGTGGAGCTTCCAGTAGAAAAGCAGCTCGGTGAGGACTCCCCCGAGGATCGGGGCCAGAACGACGATCGCCACCGCCCGATGCCTGCGCATGAGAGTGCCGGCCCCCAGAGTTTGAATCGCCACGGCGAAGACGAGTACGACCGGCCCCCAGGCAGCGGGCGGCAGTCCGATCATCTGCCGGTAGCCCTCGCCCAAAGCGTGAAGCAGCGTCAGA
>CAZFNT010000177.1:0-5754 GCA_964520315.1 uncultured Gemmatimonadota bacterium | reverse complement strand
TCGGCGGAGTAGGCGGGACCGGTTGCGTTCAGCGATGCGTAACCGAGCGTCAGCGACCTGAAGAAGAAGGGGAGCCAGGGCGTGACGAAGAGCGACCAGATCGCCATGGCTCGGATCGCTTGGCCACCGGCGCGCCACGGGCGGGGCCTCTCCTTCGCCAGAAGTACGTAGCCAGCCACCAGCAGAATCTGGGAAAAGAGCACCCAGATCTCGTAGTACTGCACATAGAAGTTGATCACCGAGACCAGCACGAAAGCACGCCAATGGGTGCCCCGCTGGAGACCACGCCAGAGAAAGAGGTACGACCCCGCGGCCAGAAGGGCGAAGAGGCCGTAGGGGGTCATGTCTCTGCCGTACCAGATCTCGATCGGATGCAGAGCGACGAGCCACGCCGCGGCGACCGCGATCCGCTCGCGCCCCGGCAAGATCTCGCGGGTCCAGGTCCACGCCACGGGTATCACCGCGACGCTCAGCAGCGCGCTCGGGATCCGCATCCATGCCTCGTTCGCTGACGAGATGCGGGAGAGCAGCGCCAAGATCAGGTGCGGAACCGGCTGATGCGCCTGCTGAATCGAGATCTCCGCGAATAGGAGATCCGCGATGCTCCGCCGCCCCGCGGACATGAAGAAGTAGGTGTACTCCAGCAGGTCCATCGGCTCCGCCCCGATGCGGTAGAGCCTGAGGGCAAGCGCGACCAGGGCTGCGGTCGAGATGGCAAAACGAGTCCAGACCGGGGGACCGGCACTCGGAATCCCCGGTCGCGGGCCCGCGGCGGACCCCTCCTGCAGAAGTCCGCCCACGCGCCATGCGACGAACACGATGGCCAGAGGCACCAGCCACGGGAATCGAAGGATCTCGCTCCAATCGACGTGTGCCTCTGTGGGCATCTTGTTAGGCTACTCCGGTGCTGAATCGTTCACTGAAAACGCAACCCTACCTCACTCCTCGAAAGGCTGAACGATCGTGACCGTCGATCGCGGCTTCAGGTCGCCCCGCTGCGAGTACGATCCATCGGGCCACCGAATTCGGGCCAGGCTCATTCCTTCGTAGTCACCGAGGCCGAAATGAAGCACGTTTTCGTTGCAGGAGAGATAGCTCGTGCCGGCCCTGCGCTCTCGCACCTGGGTCAAATCCCCTGAGATCAGTGACACTCTGGCGCCGATGGCACTCGTATTGGGAGCGCGGCCAGCGAGCAAGATCCGCACCCACCCGCCTACGTGTTCGCTTCGATTGATCAAGACGGTGGGAGCGGAGCCATCGTCGTTCCCCACGACCACATCGACCCGCCCGTCATTGTCGAGGTCGCCCACCGCCAACCCTTGACTGTGTTGAAGGGCGGCCAAGCCCGGGCCGGCCGATGGCGTGATATCCGCGAAGCAGCCTGCCCCCAGATTCTCGAAAAGCGCGTTCAACTGAGGGTCGATCGAATCTACTTGCCCATTCGATACACATAGATCCAGATCAGCGTCGTTGTCGAAGTCCGCGAATGCCGCGCCCATGCCGACGACCTCTTGCGTGTAGTCGAAGATCCCGGAAGCCCGGCTGACATCCTTGAATATCGTACCGTTAACATTTTCGAAAAGTATGTCCGGATTGTAGTTCGTCAAATAGAAATCGAAATCTCCATCATTGTCGTAGTCCCCGAAGGCTATGCCCATGGCTCCCGATCGATATGTCAACACATGGGTCTTTTGAAAGGCCGCCGGAGAGGACTCTTCGTTCTCATCGTGACTGCTGACGAAAAGCAGATCCTCGCGGTAGTCGTTGGTCACCAAGAGATCGGGGATTCCATCGTCGTTCAGATCGGAAAAACCGCCGTTGTAACCCTCGCCCAGGTCGAGCCCTTCCACGCCGATCGCGCCCGCCATATCGACGAAACCTCCGTCGCCTCTGTTGACGAAAAGCTGGTTCGGGATTCCGCGGTACCCTTCGCGACCGTCGCGACTCGCCAATGCGTTGGCAACGTAGATATCGAGCCGCCCGTCATCATTCACGTCGGCCAACGACGCTCCTCGCCCGTAGGCCATGCTCCCCACGCCCGCTCTCTTGCCCCTCTCCACGAAGGTCCCGTCACCATTATTGTGATAGAGACGATTGGGGCTCCCGCGCAGAGTAGTCACGTAGAGATCGTCGAATCCGTCGCCGTCCAGGTCGCCCCAAACCGCACCTTGCGCCGGGGAGCGCCGTCGAAGTCCGCTTCTCGTGCTCAGGTACGTAAAGGCCAAATCACCGTCGTTTCGGTAAAGCAGATCGCGACGCGCCATCTGACGCCCTCTAACGTTCGGCCTTTGGGTCGCGAGGAAGACATCCTGGTCGCCGTCTCGATCGAAATCATTGATCGCGACTCCCCAGGTGTAGAGCCCGTCGATTCCGGAGCGGCCGGGATCGAGCAGCTCGAAGCAGATCCGCGGCTCAGGGGTCGTGGATGAGCCATCGGTGGGCGCGGGAGCGAATCGATCGCAAGCCGCCGAGCAGAGCAGCAGGAGCGTCAGGACTCGAGAAGATCTCATTCTAGCGGCGGACTCCTACTCGACCTTCTGAGCTCGAGCTAGCTCTCTCAACACGGTCGTCACCTCTTCCGCGGAATGCCGGCGGCTCGCGAAAGCCAATCGCCCCTCTGTGTCGACGATGATCTGCAACGGGAAAGGCGCGTTGAATCCCGGCGTGAACACCCGGTTGCGGAAATGTTCCGTCACCGTGGGCTCCGGACCGGATGGAAGCTCGAAACATGCGGGATCCAGGCCCTGCCCGAGGTCGAGAAGGACCGGGGCACGCAATCCGGTGTCCGTAATGAACTTCTGCACGATCTCGGGCTGCTCGCTCCAGTTGATCGCGACGGCGGTCACCTCATCGGGACCGAACTCTTCGCGCAGGGCGCTCATGAGATCTGGAACCTCCAGACCACAGATCGGTCACCAAGACGCGAAGGCCGCCAGGAGGATCGGGCGCCCCTTCGCTACTTCGTTATCCAAGTCGAAACAGCCGGTTAGATCGGGACAGGATCCGTCGGCGCATAGGTTGATCATCGGCAATCGAAAGCCGGGAACGCGATCGCCGAGCTGGAACCCGCCCGGCGGAAACACCGGAATCCGGATGCGCCTCTTTCCGGAGTCGTTGGAGTGCAGCACCAGCGCTGGATTCCTGCTCCTTCCGGCGACCTCTCCCCGCCCCACACGAAGGCCCAGCTTCACCGTAGCTCCCGGAGCTACCGACCAGCGCCCGCCGCCGCCGAGCCCGGGATCGCGCTGATAGAGGTCGAGCTGGCGGCGCCCGCCGTTCGACAGGCGGACCGCGATCGGCTCGTCTCCCTCGCCTCCCGCGCGCAGCCTGATGCCGCGGTCGTGCACGATCAGCCGGGCGTCGCCGGCTCCCGGTTGAATGGTGCCCGTGAGCAGAACATTGAACTCGGTCGCCGTGAAACGCCCGCCGTCCAGGTGGACGAAGCTGGCGGCGAAGAGGCCGTTTCTCGCCAATCCCCCGCCGGTCACCTGGAAAGAGGGGTGAAACGCATCGGCGGCGTCCAAGAGCCTCAAATGGCCGCGAAGCGAGGCGTCGTAGAGCCGAATGGCGTCCCAATCCGCGACCAGCAGGTACCCCTCGTCGAATGAGAGGCCCATTGTCGATCCCGGCGTCTCGACCCTATCGATCAGAACCGGCTCTCCCGGGCCCGACACGTCGAAGAGGTCGATCCCGAGAGCGCCGTTGGCGACCGCCACGACTCCTTCGCTCAGCACCTCGACATCTTTGGGGGTTCCGGAGGTACGCGCCGAGCCGAGCAGGCGGGGAGAGCCAGAGGCTTGCAGGTCGAGAACGTGTAGCCTCCCCGTTGCCACCTTCGAATCCGGGGCGCCGGTCGCGTCGGTCACGAAGAGCCGGGTCTCGCCGGCCGCGATGGCCCAGACACCCCGCATATCGGGCACGACGACCTCTTCTTCGAGAACGAGTCGGCCCTCGGCCGAGAGCCGCAAGACGGCGATCGCGTTCGGCTTGCGAACCGCGTAGATTCGGTCCCCATGGCGGGTCAGACCCTCGAATCCCCCCGAGCCGGTGATGGTCGAGATGTGGCGGGGCGGAGTGAGGGGACGCGCGTCGAGAGGCGGCAGCCGCCAGCTCGCCAGCCCTCCTTTGGTCATCCAGTCGGCGCCGCGAGACGAGGTGATGACGATCCGCTCGTCCGGGAGCACCAGGAAGTTCTCGCTGGCCATGATGCCGCTCTCTTCGAGAAGGGTCTCGACCAGCCTCGAGCGCAGTTGGTCGGCAACGCTCTTGCCCGACTTGCCGACCTCCGGCAACTCGTCGAGCGGAATGAGCCCGATCGCGTCGGTCATGCAGGCGACGATGACATCCCCGAGCAGAAGCGCGGCCCGCGGGTGGGTCATCTGGCCTTGCGCATAGCGGTCCTCACCACGGCTGTTGACATGTACGCCTCGGTTCAGCCGAATGGTGTGGCCTCTCACTTCCGGCACGCAACGACCCGCCTCGCGAACCTCACCCGCGGCGCAAGGGCCCGCGGCGCTGACATGGACCAGGGCATGCGCCGCCACGCGCGCGCTCTCGCCGCGCCCGCGAAGCGTGAACAGATGGTCGCCTTCATCGGAGGGGGCATCGAGCTCGATGGTTCCGACCATGGAGTGAGCGCGCCGCTCGAGGACGAGCTCACGATCGAGCCGCAGCCCGTTGAGCTCGATGAAGAGGCCGGATTCGGTCCACTTCTCCGGGACGAAAATCTGTATCGCCAGCGTAAGCGGAGCTCCCGGCTTCACGCTCTCGGGCGATGCGTCGAGCCGAGCCGGGATCAGATCCGGGAGCGGCTCTTCGGCCCGCACCGACCCGACGACCGATTCCCTCCCCGGATTCGTCTCCCGCCGATCGGTTCCAGACACGCGCACGACCACCACGAGGACCAGCGCAAAGAGGGCGGCGACAAACCACCACTGCCTGAATGCGGGCAGAGCTGATGGGGCCATAGCAGGGTAGGCGGGGGCGAATGGTGGTGGATTCGTGGAGCTCGGGTGCGAGGCACGAAGCATACTCGCAATGGATCCCACGCGAGCCGGCTCTGTGCACGCCAACCGGCAAGAATCGAGGCGCGAGCGGCGCATCTCGCGCCACCCGCGCCTCGTAACCGCGCTCGGTCGACGGCTGCCTGTCAAGCAGCCCTCAGCTCATGATGATCGCCCCACTCGTCGTGGGTCGCGAGCGATCACCCTCGCGCAGCGGCGCTCCCACACGCCCGGGTAGAACGGTTCGGCTCATCTAGAACCGGTTGGCCGTTCACCCAAATCCAGATCGGTTGGACAGTTCGAACGGGTTGGAGAGCCTCTCCCTCATGGTCCGAACCGAACGCCCCGGCCGAAAACGCCGGCGGGGAGAAAGGTAGTGGAGCACCGCAACAGCTCTTTGTCCGCGTTGTCGAAATATCGCCATTTCGCGCTGGGCGATTTGGCTATCTCCAGATCGGTCCTCACCGACACCCTGGCCGATGAGAATATAGCCCAGAATCTCAGTCCAGGTAGCCCAAAGCGCGAATTTCTTGCAGGTTTTCTTCGCTGATTCCCGCCGGAGCCCCCGGAATCCCCGCGGCGCTTGCCGATTCGAGCCAGGAATCGAGCAGCTCCTGCATCTCGTCGACCCGTTCCAGCCTTCGCCCCGCAAGGTTCTTCAGCTCTCGCGGGTCGGCTTCGAGGTCGTAGAGAGCAACTGTCGAGTTCGAGCGCCGCACCAGCTTCTCCCGCCCCAAGTAGAGGGCCCGCT
>CAZFNT010000176.1:7139-7997 GCA_964520315.1 uncultured Gemmatimonadota bacterium | reverse complement strand
TCCGCCGCGCCGAGAACTCGATCGCTTCGGGTGCGGGCCTCGCGCGCGCATCTCCGTAATCGAAGGCCAGCGCCATCCTGATGCGCTCGCCGCGACGCGCCACGGCCAGCACCGGATCCGGTGCCTTCGCGGGACCCACCCGGTGCGGCCCGGCCGTCGCCGCCAGCACCTGCACTCCGGGGGGGAGCGGGTTGCCCAGCACCCCCTCGAGCTGACGCGCGAGCTCCTCGTCCGGCATCTCGCGCCCATTCGGCGGCAGCCCGCTCGCCAGCCTCACCAGCTCGTCCGCGACGGCGCCGGCGAGGTCTCCCGCGAGCAGGTGGCCCTCGCCACTGCTTCCCCCGCGGTAAGCCAAGACCCGCACTGGCTCGCCGGCCTTCACTTCGAGGCCGGGCACCCGCCAGAGCGCCTTGCAGAGCGACCTTCCCGTTCGACCGGGCGTCACGCTGAGCTGCAGAAATGGGGGGGAGGGCGTTTGCCTGAGCGGCCCACCGAGAGGACCGAATGCGTCGTCGGCATCGAGCAGCCGCCCCAGCAGCTCCGACGCGCGATCCAGATCGATCGTGATGCGCGCTGAGCCCGAGCCCCGGCGCCCGAAGCGTCCCAGAAGCTGCAAGACCGCCAGATCGGCCGGCCGGAAAGGGCTCGCGCCATGGCTGCCGCCGCGCCGATAGCGATCGCTCTCCTCGGCGATCCCCGCCGCCGCCAGCCGAGAGGCTTCGAGCAGCCGCCCCAGATCCCGAACCGCCGCGCCCCGCGCCTCTTGGATCTCCACGACCAGATCTCGTCCCTTTCTGAAGAGCAGAAAACGCAGCGCCGCGGGTCCGCCCCGTCTCGGGCTCCCCGCTCCCTCCCCCT
>CAZFNT010000176.1:3325-7129 GCA_964520315.1 uncultured Gemmatimonadota bacterium | reverse complement strand
CGAAGACTAAGCGGAAATCTTCCGAGGCGCAAGCCTCCCCCTGTCCCGATCCCCGCGCCCCTCCTGTCCCTCCCTCTCCCGAACCGACACGCCCCCCCGTCGAAAGTCCCGCCGCCTCGGCCGCCGCCTGAATCGCGGCGACACGGGCGACCGCCACCGAATGCGCGCACCAGCCCCCCCCGGCGCCTTCGTCGCACACGCAACCGGGATGCGGCATCTCGCCCGTCAGCTCGACCCAGGCCGAAAGCGGCGCCCGCCCCCGCTCCCGGAGCTCACCGCCCAGGGTGCTCCCCTGCCACCTCCACTGCACCACGGCGTCTCTCTGGATCAGCTCTTTCGACGCGAGCCATACCCGCGCGGGCGCATGTCGCCGTACCGCCTGAGCCAGACGCGCTTCAGCAGTCTGCCTCCCCCTCCCCTCCCCACCGCTCCGCTTGCCCACGCTCGGATCGGCCAGCGGCCCCACCGCCGCGCTCATCCGCCGCACCGGTGGCCGCCCCTCGCGTCCTCGGGCCGCCGTTCGATTCAGCACCCGCGAAGTCAACCCCCGCGACGCACCCCGCGACGGAGCGAAGAAACGCCCCTCCGACGCGAGCTTCAGAACCGCTGCGATATGCGCGCACCAGCGCTCCCCAGCCGCCCCGGGGGACCGCCCATCGGGGCAGGTGCAAGAGGGCGAGGGCCCCCGCGTCCCCGGCCGGATCGTCACCCGCGCGCTGCCCCCGCTCTCGAGCGTCACATCGCCCTGGAGCTGCCCCACCAGCCGCCGCACCGCCGACACTCGCCCCTCGCCGACCAGACGCGCCCCAGCGGCCAGGATCTCGGCGGGGCTTCGTTTCAGTGCCGCGGCCAGGGCCGGCTGGGAAAGGGGCATCCCCAATTCTCCTCCGTGAAGACAACTCAGCTGGTTTCGAGGCTGCATCGTAGCAGCACCTGCCGCTGACGTGAGCGGAGCGGGTCGCCGGCATCGGTGTCATGCCGCGGGCTCGCGGGGCATCGCGTTCGTGGATGCGGAGCGACGGGGCATGCCCGGCAACGGAATTATCGCCAATGATCCAAGTTCAAGCGCGGAAATATATTGTCTCGACTCTCGATCTCGGCGAGATCCTCTTCGTCGATCGCGCCCGCGCCCAGCATCTTGTCGAGCCGTTCAAAGCGGGCCACGTGCGTGCGGAATCGCTTCGTGGCATATTCCGCCGCCGTTCCCGCGTTGATCAAGAAGGCCCAATCGCTCGACTGGGCGAGCAGCAGCTCCCTCGCCATTTGACGCAGCAAGCGCCCCTCGCCGGCCGACGCCCCCGAGCGCCGCCGCCGAAGCTGATCCTGCAATCGCGAGCCGGCCCGGTGCAGATGGGGGTAGACCCAATCGTTCTTCTCGTTCAGCCAGACCTTCCAGTAGCCATCCTCACCCCAGCTCGAGGTGGCGGGGGTCGCGACCTGCTGGATCGGCTCCCGCCCCAGATACTCGTACGGCGTCGTCAACACTATCTCGTCTTGATCGTGGTGGATCTTCCGCAGCAGGTACTCCAGGAACATCGGCCCTTCGAACCACCAGTGCCCGAAAAGCTCCGCGTCATAAGGCGCGACCACGATCGGTGGCCGCCCCAGCAGGGAGTGGATCCCCCGCATCTGCGCCCGCCGCTTGTCGAGGAAATCCTGCGCATGCTCCGCCGCCTTCGAGAGCGCCCAGGCCCGGTTGTAGGGCCGCTTGTGCTCCCCCTGCCCCGTCACGGCGAAGTACTTGATTCCAGTGAAGATACGAATCCCGTCGGGGTGGATATAGGGAGCGATGTACTCCTCGTCGCGGTCGTAACCGAGATCGCGATAGAAGTCGCGGTAGACCGCGTTCCCGGGGTAACCAGCCTCGGCCGACCAGACCTCGCTCGACGATTCCGGATCGCGCGCGAAAGCCGCCGGACCGGCAGGCGTGTAGATCGGCGCATGGCAGCCGTAACGCGGCCGGGGCTCGGCCAGCTTCACACCGTGCGTGTCGAGCATGAAGAAACGGATCTCCGCTTCTCTGAGCAGCTCCTCGATCCCTGGAAAGTAGGCGCATTCGGGCAGCCAGATGCCGCGCGGCGGGCGCCCGAACCTCGCGAAATAGTGGTCGCGGGCCACCATGATCTGCGCGCGCACCGCCGCCGGCGAGTCGCGAAGCAGCGGTAGAAAGCCGTGGGTCGCGCCGCAAGTGATGATCTCGAGCCGCCCCAGATCCTGGATCCGCGCGTAGGCGCCGACCAGATCGCACTGAAAGCGATCGGCGAAGAGCCAGCGGGTGCGCGAGAGGTGGCGATGGTACCACCAGGCCAGCTCTTGAAAGGCAGGATCTTCGCTGCGAGTGCGCTCGATCTCACTGGTCGTCAGCTCGATCAGCCGATCGACATGTGCCAGATAGCGCGAGCGCAATAGCTCGTCGTCGAGCATCGAGATCAGCGGCGGCGTCATCGACATCGTCATTCGGAAGTCGACGCCGTCGCGGATCAGCCGCTCGAACATGTCGAGGAGCGGCAGATAGGTCTCGGTAATCGCCTCGAAAAGCCAATCCTCTTCGAGGAAGCGCTCGTGCTCGGGATGACGCACGAAGGGCAGATGGGCGTGTAGGACCAGGGCCAGGTAGCCGGTCATGGCGGGTGCGTCAACTCTCCGCCGGTACTCTCGGGGGGTCGTTCAAGTCGGGGGACTGGGGGTGTTCCGCGACTTCGCCCTTGGTGAGGGTGCGGCGACCAAGCGCGATATCGGCTCCCAGGCTGTTGTTCCCGTCGGCTGAGGTGGCGGTGAGGTCGAGACGGTAATTTCCGTCAGGTAGATGGTAATGAAAGGAGAAACGGCCCTTGCGATCGAGGGCCACGTCTTCTCCGTTGGCGACCAATCGCGCATCGGGAAGCGTGTCGCCGTAGATCACCACTTCGGCATTGACGCGCATTCGGAACTCGCTCGGAGCACCGGGGGCCGCCGCCCATGAGGCACCAACCGGGCGCTCCCATGACGCGCCGAGCGGGCGTGACCACGACGCACCGATCGCACGATCCCACGAGCCGCCACCGAGGCCCGATGTCGAATCGCCGACACGGGGTTCCGCCCCTTCAGCCGGGCGCGGGACGGGGGTGCCTGCGCGCGAAATCCGTGGACGGCGCCGGACGGAGAGCGGCGGCGGATCGATCTCGATCTGGTCGGACGGTGGGCTGGTGCGGTGAGCCTCGGCATCTTCTGCGGGGGGGGCGGATTCGGCGGAGCTGTCCCCCCGGGAATCTTCGACCTTCGAAGGAAGTGCGTCGGTCGCGTCATCTCCGGTCGCGTAAGGTGCGGGCGTTTCAACTTCGGCATGCGGCTCCGACTCCGCTTCGGGCTCGGCCTCGGGCCGGGGCTCCTCGTTGCCCAAGGGTGGCGAGTTGAAGGGCTCGTCGACCGGGATCGAGACGAACTCCTCCTCTTCGGGGGGACTGGGGGCCGACTCTTCGTGCGGGGCGGTGGCGCTCTTCGATGCCCCCATCTCGACGAAGGTATCGGTCTCGCTGAGGTAGCCGAGACGGGCGGAATAGGTGCCGCCGGGGCGATCGGCCTGGAAATACCAGTTGCGGGCACCCGGGGGCAGCGCCACCTCTTCGACGATGCGGCGCACGCCCTCTTCATCCATCAGCCGCAGGCGGTGAATGCCGTCGCTCGAGGCGCGGCGGCCGTCTTCGAGCTGGGTGTCGGTGAAGTCCCAGTAGACATGGAACCAGCGTGGATCTCGGGCGGTCAGCACGATCTCGCGGGTGCCGTAATGATCGGGAATGTCGATCTCTTCTTCGTCTTCTTCGGTTT
>CAZFNT010000176.1:0-3315 GCA_964520315.1 uncultured Gemmatimonadota bacterium | reverse complement strand
GTCGCCGGTGGTGAACTTGGCGCCCACCTGGGCGTTCGGGTGCAGATCGGCCGTGGCGGCGGGCTCGGTCGGGGTCGGCTCGGGGCCGGTCTCGATGGGGGGCGCCTCGGGAGTCGCTGCCTCCGCGGATTCGCTCGTCGCGGCCGCGAGGAGCGCGTCGATCAGCTCCGTCTTGCGCAGTTTGGAGTACTTGCGCAGCCCCTGCTTCTCGGCGAGTTGGTTCAGCTTCTTGCGGGTCTTGGCGAGTAGGTCTTCGCGGGTGAACATAGTGGCGCGACGGTAGCATATTCGGGGGCTTCGGCTGGGGGGAGGAAGGGAGTCACTGACGTTTCGATATAGCCGCAGAATCCTCGGGAGGACCGCGCACTGGCGGGCTGGCAGCCGTCTTTCGTAGCCAGGCATGCGCGGCGGCTCCGCTTGGGACGAACTTCCCGCCCTGCGCGCCCGCGAAGCGCCGCGGCCCGGCGCGCCCCACACCGATTTGGAGTCTCCTCGCACGGAGATGGGGGTGAACTTGACACTTCAAACACGGAGATGGGGGTGAACTTGACAAACCGACCCGAATTGGATGCGATTCGGCGGAAAATCGTGCCCGAGGGGCTGATTTGGCGGCTTCCAGGCACTTGTTGACAAGTTCACCCCCATCTCTGTGTTTCAGTTGTCAAGTTGAACCCCAACGGTGTGTTTCAAAGGACCGAGCGGTGTGTGGCGCGCGGAGCTCGTCTGGAGCGGAGCCACCGCGCAGGCCTGGCAGAGAGGGCTTCTGTGATGCGACCTGCGGCGGCGGCGGCCTCCAATTCGACAACAGCGATCCACCGCTGACAAACTGTGTCATTGCCGGCAACACGGCGCAGTGCTTCGGCGGTGAGCTTTACTGTTGGAGTACGGTGGGTACGTTCGTGAGCAGCCACATTCTGTGGAAGGACCTGCCGCAAGAGATCACGGGCGGCGATGGCTCTCTGACCGCGGTCTACTCACTCGTTCAAGGCATCCAGCGCATGTTCCCAGGTCCTCCATAAGCCCCCATATCGGATCTCGGACCGTCGGGATACCGATCCGGCCAGCGCGGGTGCCAGTCGGAGATGCCGTCTTCGCTCGTGGGGTCGCCCGTGTCGATGCAGGGGGAGCCGGGGCGCAGGAGGTAGTCGAAGCCGCCGAAGGAGCGGAAGCCTGGGTTGGCGTCTATGTTGCCCTCACCCCATCAGCCGCCCTGAACGTCGCAGTAGTTCACGGTCGCGGTCCCTTCGATCTCGTTGGGCGTGTCTGCCCAGAGGATGCAGTTCGTGAGCCTGGGCGTGGAGGAGAAGAAGTGGTGAAGCGCGCCGCCTGGAAGGGCGGCCGAGTTGCCCGTGAGGGTGCAGTTGGAGAGTGTGGCGGGAGAGTAGTTGCGGCAATACAGTCCGCCCCCTCGTCCTTCGGTGGCGTTTTCGATGAAGAGACAGTTCGTCAGCAACGCGGGGGATTGGTAGCTGTAGATTCCGCCTCCGTTGCCCTGGGAGACATTGGCCGAGAGGCTGCAGTTAGTGAAGACCAGGTCGGCCGACGTTGCGTAAATCCCGCCTCCGTCGCCGTGGGCGGTATTGGCCGAGAGGGTGCAGCTGGTGAGGATCGGGTCGGACGACGATGCGAAGAGTCCACCTCCGTCGTCACCGGCATCGTTCTCGCCCATTGTGCAAGCCATGAGGATGGGGGCGGACGATTGGCAATAGAGCGCCCCGCCGTCGTCTTGGGCGCTGTTCCTTTGGAGCGTGCATCGGTCGAAGGTCGGAGACGAGGAGGAGGAAGCGCTGAGCGCGCCGCCGTCTCCCGGGGTCGAATTGTCGCTCAGAGTGCAGTGGGTGAGCGCCGGAGAAGAGGAGTCGCAGTCGAGACCTCCGCCGCGAGAGCCGGCGGAGTTCCCCGAGATGAGGCAGTCGTCGAGTGTAGGAGAAGAATCGTTGCTGCAGTAGAGCCCGCCGCCGTACCACGTGGCCGCGTTTTCGGTGATCGTGCAGTGGCTGAGGGCAGGCGAGGAGTAGGAGCAGTGGAGTCCGGCGCCTCGGGATTCAGAGTTCCCTGAGATCGTGCAGTACTCGATCGTGGGTGAGGCTCCATCGCACTCGATTCCGGTGCCTCCGCCGGTGATCGTGAGGCCCGCTAGGGAGCAGTGTCGGGAGGAAGAGCTCGGCGTAAAGTGGATCACATTCGCCCCCGCGCCGTCGATCACGGTCGCCGCGACGATGTCGGGATCGAGCGGATCCCAGCTTGTGAGCACGATGCCCAATCCCGGGACTTCGAGGCCTGCCTCGGTGTAGGTGCCCGGGGCTATGAGAATGGTGTCGTTTTCGCAGGCGTCGGAGAGGGCCTCGCCGATCGTGGCGTACTGGGCGGGAACTCCGAGAGTGTTCGCTTCGGGGGGCTCGACCGGCTGGTCGCAGGTCTCCGCCCAGGCGCCCATGTCGGCCCCGTTGAATCCCGCTCCGAGGCAGGGCGAGTCGGCGGCTAGTCCCAGATCGTCGAAGGCGCCGCACACCGCATCACAGAAACGCGGATCGGCGTCGATATTGCCTTCGCCCGGCCACCAGCCTTGCACATCGGAGTAGGTCACGATCGGGGTTCCGGAGTAGGCGTCGATCTCTCCGGGCAGATCGGCCCAGAGGATGCAGTTGGTGAGTGTCGGCGTGGAACCGTAGCTGTAGATCGCTCCACCTCCTGTGCCAGCCGCATTGTCCACGATCGTGCAGTTGATGAGTGTCGGAGTGCCGGTCGCGTTGCAGTAGAGGGCGCCGCCTCGGCTCTCGGCGGTGTTCATCCCTATGGTGCACCCGGTCAGCGTGGAAGAATCGCGGTCGCAATACAAACCACCGCCTCTATTCGCTCGGTTGCCGGTTACGACGCAATCGTCGAGGATGGCGTTGGAGTAACGGGCGAAGATCCCTCCCCCCTCGTCGTCCGCGTTGTTCTCGGTGAGCAGGCAGCTCGTCAGAATCGGCGCCGAGTCGTCCATGTAGATCGCGCCGCCATCATCTTCGGACGAGTTGTTCGAGATGTCGCAGCCGGTCAGGATCGGCGACGATTCGCGGCAGTAGATCCCGCCGCCGTCCCAGCGGGAACTGTTTTCCGAGATCGTGCAGTGCGTCAGGATCGGCGATGCATCGTCGCAGTAGGTCCCGCCCCCGCCCCACCCGCCGCTGGCCAGGTTTCCGGTGATTCTGCAATCGGTCAACGCCGGAGACGCGGACTTGCAGTAGATCCCGGCACCGGCGCCGGTCTCGTTGCCTGTCAGATGGCAGCCTCGAATCGTCGGGCTCGCGTCGATGCACTTGATTCCGTTGC
>CAZFNT010000175.1:0-8021 GCA_964520315.1 uncultured Gemmatimonadota bacterium | reverse complement strand
GAGGGGCGGCAACACATTTTGGGCGAGATGGCGAAATGCCTGGCGGAACCGCGTCCCGAGCTCAATCCGCACGCGCCTAAGATCGTGGCCGTGTTCGTGCCGAAAGACAAGATTCGCGACATCATCGGCCCGGGCGGCAAGATGATCCGCAAGATCTCCGAAGAGACCAGCTCGAAGATCGATGTCGACGATGACGGCAAGGTGATCATCGCGGCGCCGAATCAGGCCTCCGCCGAGAGCGCGCTCGAGACGATCCGCAACCTCACCGAAGACCCCGAGATCGGTCGGATCTACCAGGGCCGGGTCACATCGATCATGCCTTTCGGCGCTTTCGTCGAGATCCTGCCCGGGCGGGAAGGGCTCTGCCATATCTCCGAGCTCGAGGATTTCCGCGTCGGCTCGGTCGACGATGTGGTTCAAGAGGACGAGGTCATTCCGGTGCAGGTCAAGGGGATCGATGGCTCCGGCAAGATCTCCCTCTCGCGCCGCATGGCGATGGCCGCCCTCGCCGAAGAGGCGGAGGGTGGCGAGGAAGACTCGAACGACGACTGATCGTCCTCATCAGCGGATCGAGAGGTGAGAATGCGGGAAGAGGTCCGGTTTCGCAGAGTGAGACCGGGCAGCGATCTACCCGCTCCCGCCGCGGCCACACCCGGCGCGGCGGGTGTCGATCTTCGAGCCGATCTCGAAGCCCCCGTGGTTGTTGTGCCCGGGGGCTTTGTGCGTGTGCCGACCGGATTGAGCGTGGCGCTGCCTTCCGGATTCGAGGGGCAGGTTCGCCCGCGCAGCGGTCTGGCGGCGCGCTTCGGCGTGACGGTGCTGAACGCCCCGGGTACCGTCGATTCCGACTACCGCGGCGAGATTCAGGTGTTGCTGATCAACCACGGTTCCGAGCCGTACGAGATCACTCGCGGCATGCGGATCGCGCAGTTGGTGGTAGCGCCGGTGACGGGGGTCGACTGGCGCGAGGCCGAGGAGCTGGATGGGACTTCGCGAGGCGGCGGGGGGTTTGGGAGCACGGGGGTCTAGGGGTCGACGCGCCGGCGCCCGCGGCGACCATCCCGGCCCCACGAGGGAGGGCCTCACCGGGGGTGGCAGGCGTAGCAGCGATTGCTCTCGCAACGGTAGAGCGGCTCTTCGTCGTGCTTGGGATTCATCTCGGCGCACCGATGCTCGTGGCATTCGATGCACTCGAACGCCGGCAATGGCGCGGGCGGTATGTGGCACTGAGTGCAAGCCACTTCGCGATGATGGCCATCTCGAATCGGGAAGATGGCGCTGTGAAGAGCTCGCGTCATGACCTGTCCGGTCGGGTGGCAGAATCGGCAAGCTTCTTTCTCTCGCCGGTAGTCAGACATGCCGCCGTGCGGGTCCTGATGGCAATCAGCGCACTCACCGGCACCGATCGATGCGGCATCCGATCCGTGGCACTCGGCGCAAGCCACCCAACGATGCTCCGACTTCAGCGGGAAGGCTGTGCGGTCATGGTCGAAATGTTCGAGGCTCCAATGGTCTTCCCGATGGCAATCGGCGCATGAGCGATCTCCATATGCATCTCGATGCGGGCTCAGATGACAATCATCACAGTCCGTGGGCACGCCCTGATAGATGCGCACCGGCGTTTCCCAGGCGGGCAGTTGCTGGGCTTGGTGGCAAGCGGCGCAATCCACTCTCCCGTGGGCGCCACGAAGAGGCCAGGGAGTGTCGCGGTGATCGAAGAAAGGCGCCGACTGGAAGGAATCCGTATCATGACAAAGTTCACAGCGCCGCCCGAGCTGGTGCAAGTGCGCATCACGGTGACAGGCGTTGCATGAGCGCGCCGTATCGCGATATCGAAGCGCGGCGGCCCGGGTCGGCCGATCGGCCGATCGGCCGAGATCAGCCAGGCCACGACCTGCGCGCGAAACATCGAGGCGAAAGACCACGTGGGAGGCCTCCTCGCCGGAGATGGCCAGGTGCCGTGGCGACCGATAGCGAGCACGACCTTCTTCGCCCGGTGGGTTCCGCAGTTCGTCTCGAGCTCGAATGCGCCGTCTCGGCCCTTGATCCGATCTACTCGGACCTCTTCCTCGATCGGCAGGTCATGGCGCTCTCTGAGCTCGTCTGTTGATTTCCAGGCCCTTAGGGTGCAGCTTAGCCCAATTTCGAGTCGATGCGAGCGGGAGCTCGGACCCGATCCTCCGTCTTCCAAGTGCGATTCGAGAGTTGGCTGTGAGGAAGACTCCGCCTTCGGCCCCGCGGTGGGGGGCCCTACACCGGCGTCGGGAGCGGTGCGGCCCAGAACGGAATCGAGCGGACCATTCGCGTGACTCCACTGACGAAGTGTATCCTTCCAGGTCGAGCAAAGCACCCCACCCCACAGCCTCAAAGCGATGCCCAAGACTCCTCTGCCACCATCCGACCGCCCCGCCGACGTCATCGGCATCGACCTCGGCACCACTAACTGCGCCGTCGCCTGGGCTTCCGGCGAGGCGATCGCGGCGGGGCGTGTGTCGATTCGCGCCTTCGATGTGCCGCAGCTGGTTCGAGAAGGGGAGGTCGCGCCGCATCCGGTGTTGCCTTCCTTTCTCTACTTCGTGCAAGGGGTCGAAGCAGCACCGGGGAGCTTCGATCATCCGTGGAAGGTAGAGACGGAGTTTGAGTCCGGCGTGATCGTCGGAGCGCTTGCGCGAGAGCTGGGCGCGAGAACTCAAGGGCGTTTGGTATCTTCGGCGAAATCGTGGCTCTGCCATGCCGGTGTCGATCGTAGCGCGAAGATTCTGCCGTGGGGGGATCGGGGCGAGGCGCGGGTGTCGCCGGTCGAGGCGTCGGCGGCCTATTTGCGACAGATTCGGCTCGCGTGGAACCATCTGCATGGAGGGGCCGACCGGGAGCGGTTGGCCGAGCGCCAAGATGTCGTGATCACGGTGCCGGCATCTTTCGACGAGGCGGCGCGAGAACTGACGGTCGAGGCGGCGCGAGAGGCAGGGTTCGAACACATCACTTTACTCGAGGAACCGCAGGCGGCTCTCTATGCGTGGATTGACCGGCTCGGGGAGGAATGGTCACGGGCGGTGAAGCCGGGGCAGACCATTCTGGTGATCGACATCGGGGGGGGCACGACCGATCTGAGCCTCATTCGCGTTGGGGAATCGGCGAAGGGGGAGCGGACGCTGGAGCGTTTCGCGGTGGGGCGCCATCTGATGCTGGGTGGTGACAACATGGATCTGGCGCTGGCGCATGTCGTGGAGCGGCGGATGGGAGCGCCTTCGCTCGATGCGGCGCGCTGGCAATCGCTGACGCAACGTTGTCGGGCGGCGAAGGAGCAGCTCTTGCGGCGGGGGGGGGCGGAGCGGGTCCCGGTGCAGGTGCTGGGAACGGGCAGCGGTGTCGTGGGAGGCGCGTTGAGCGCGGAGCTGACGCGCGCCGACGTGAACGAAGTGTTGCTGGATGGCTTTCTGCCGCTGGTTGGCGGGGGGGAACGTCCCGGCGAGGGAACTGGATCCGGACTACATGAGCTGGGCCTGCCATACGAATCCGATGCCGCGATCACGCGACACCTTTCGGCCTTCCTGGCGCGGAGCTCCGAGGGGCCGGAGCCGGTGCGGGTTGACGCCGTTCTTTTCAACGGTGGGGCGCTCAAAGGTGTCGGTGTCCGAAAGAGGGTTGTTCGGCAGCTTCGACGATGGGCCGAAGAGAGAGGAGCTTCAGCTCCGGTTCTACTGGAAGGGGCTCCGCTCGATTTGGCCGTCGCGCGAGGTGCGGCTTACTATGGAGTGGTGCGCAGGGGTCTGGGCGTGCGGATCGGTGGGGGTTCGGCGCGAGCGTATTATGTGCAGGTGGCGAGGGGCGAGAGGGGGAGCGAAGGCGACGCGGTAGCGGCGCTTTGCGTCGCGCCGAGGGGGCTCGAGGAGGGGGAGTCGGTCCGGATCGAGGGGCACGATTTTCGGGTGCGGGCGAATCGGCCGGTGTCGTTTCAGCTCATGGGATCGACGGCGCGAGAGGGAGATCGTCCCGGTGATATGGTCGAGGTGGAACGGGCGTCGATGGAAGCTCTGCCGCCGATTTTGACGGTGTTGCGATTTGGAAAGCCCGGGGCGCATAGGGAGATTCCGATACGATTGGCGAGTCGGCTGACCGAAGTGGGCACGCTTGAATTGTGGTGCGAGGCGGTGGAGACGGAGCATCGGTGGCGGCTCGACATGCAGGTGCGGGGGGCGCTGGGTGGGGGGCCTTCGAGCAGGTCCGACGGCGCGACGCCGGGGGACGTCGAGCGATTGTCGGAACAGGTGTTGGAGCGCGCCGCCCAGATCGTGCGGGCGGCTCTGGCGTCGGATGGAGACGCGTATAGGTGTCTCGATCTGCCGGTGGCTCCGAGCGCGGACAATTTGGCTAGACTGTTGCCCATCGCGCTAGAACAGGAACGGCACGAATGGAGCTTGAGCACCGCGCGGCATTTGTGGATGGAGCTTTTCGAGCTGCGCGCGCGCAGAGAGGCGGCGGAAGCGATCGAGGCGCGTTGGTTGAACCTGGCCGGCTACTGTCTGCGTCCCGGCTTCGGCCATGCGCTCGACGACTGGCGAATCAATGAGCTTTGGAAACTCTTTCACGGGGGGACGAGCTGGCCGCGCTCCGATCGTTGTCGGGCGGAGTGGTGGACGATTTGGCGGAGGGTGAGCGGAGGGATGAGCGCGGGGCAGCAGAGTCATGCGCTGGCGGGGATGGAGAAAGAGTTGGCGGCGTCGCGACCGGGTCGAGCGAAGAAGCGGCGCAAGGGAAAGGGGGCGGTGGCGCTTTCGGCGAAGAGGCTGGCGCCGCGGGAACGGATCGAGCTCTTGATGGCGGCGGCTTCGTTCGAGCGAGTCGACGCTGGGCGTAAGGAGCGGCTAGCGGAGCATGTGCTCGGCCCGATAGCGAAGGGGAAGGCCGGGCGGCAGGAGCTGTGGGTGTTGTCGCGGCTAGGTGCTCGTCGTCCGCTCTACGGCCCGGCGAACTTGGTGGTGCCGCCGGAGCGCGTGCTGCCGTGGATCGATGCGCTTCTGGAGAGCGAGCGACCGGCGAAGGGAGCGGTGGCAGAGACCTTGGTATCTCTAGGACGTCGCACGGGCGATCGCGCGAGAGACATTGCGGAAGAGGCGCGGGGGCGGATTCGCGGAAGGCTCGAGAGCGACGGCGCCGGCGCGCATCGGATCGAGGCGCTCGATGAGCCTCTTGCGCTGGATCGGGACGATGCGGCGGCGCTTTTTGGCGAGAGCTTGCCTCCCGGCCTCGTGTTGACGAGCTGACGCTTGCCTTTCGCTTTTCCTTCGCCTATTGTCCCGGGGGGGCGTTGAGAGGCGGAGGTCCTTTCCATGCGATTGACACGCCGGCAGAAGCAGATCTACGACTTCGTGCGCGGGTACATCGATGCCGAGGGCTACGCACCCACACTCGAAGAGATTGCGGGCCATTTCGGGCTCTCGTCGCTGGCGACGGTCCACAAGCACCTGAAGAATCTCGAGGAGAAGGGGGCGATCGAGCGCGATTGGAACCGCGGGCGTTCGATGGAGGTGGTGCGTGAGGACGAGAGCGCGGTAGCGGCCGTGGAGATTCCGATGCTTGGCGAAGTGGCCGCGGGCATGCCGATCGAAGCGGTGGTCGACGACGAGAAGCTGCAGATCCCGGAGAGCCTGCTGCACGGAAGCGCAACCTACGCGTTGCGCGTGCGGGGCTGGTCGATGGTCGACGAGCATATCTGCGATGGCGATATTCTGATCGTCGAAGAGCGGAAGACGGCCGAGAGGGGGCAGACCGTGATCGCGCTGGTGGACGGAGAGGCCGCGACGGTGAAGCAGTTCTTTCCCGAGGGCGATGTCGTTCGGCTGCAGCCGGCGAACGAGCGGATGGCTCCGATACTGGTGCGGGCCGATCGGGTTCGGATCCAGGGGATCGTGCGGGGGGTGGTGCGGAAGATGGCGTAGGGTCGCCGATCGCCCAGACGACCCTCGTTCCGCTGAGCGAGTCGCTGGCGCTGTCGGCGGCCGATGTCGGGCTGGAGCGAAGGTTGGCGATGACCGACTCCGTCGCCTATGCGACGGCGTTGACGCACGAGGCCGAGCTGGTCACCAGCGATGTCGATTTCGAGGGGCTGCCGGGAGTGCGCTATCTGAAATCGGGCCGACCCCACCGGGCGAGGATCTCAGGCTAGAATGGTAGGTCTGCCCGGTAGCCCAAACTCAGGAGTCCGCTCAAATGACCCCTCCCGCTCTTCGCACCCTACTCGCCATCTCTACGGCGATGGCCCTCGCCGCGAGCGCGTCCGCGCACGACACCGCCGACGAGGTTCGGCGCATCTACTCCGATCTGCTCGGCTCTCCTCCGACCGCCGATGAGCTTGCTAGCGGGATCGAGCGTATCCAGCGCGACGGGGTTGGTGTTTCACTGCTTTTCGAGCTCGCCGATTCTCCCGCTTTCCGTGACGTGGTGCCCGACGACGACCTTTTCATCGTGGCGACCTACCGCGAGATTCTCGATCGTGATCCATCGGTTCACGAGTGGCTGATCGCGAGGCATTTCGTGGTCGACGAAGGGGTTCGCAGTCTGCTCGTCGCCGGGCTGTTGGAGCTGGTCGATCTCTCGGAGCTGGCGGTCGATCGCGGGCAGGCTCTTGCGCACATCCGCCTGGGCTACGCCCGAGAGCGCCTGGCCTCGGCGCGGCCGGTCGTCGAGCGTCTCCAGGCGCTTCGCGGGGACTCCATGTTGGCGGCTCTGCAACACGAAAACCCGCCGCTGGGCGCCGATCCCGAGATCGACGATCTGCTCGAGCCGACCCCCCGCAGCATCGAAGTCCCGAACGTCGACTACGAAATCTACTACGGGTACCTGCACTCGCACACGAACGTGAGCTTCGACGCCTGGCAGAGCGGCTCGGATGGCCCCGAAGAGGCGTATCGATATGCCCGCGAAGAGGGTGGACTCGACTGGTTCGGCGTGTCGGACCACGCGGAGTTCATCTCGACATTCGTGTGGAACAACGAATGGAAGCTGCTGAGAAACACCGCCGACGCGGCGAACGATCCGGGCAGCTTCGTCGCGCTACGCGGTTTCGAGTACTCCAATCCACTGCACGGGCACTCCGTCGTTTTCAACACCTCTCGGTTCATCAGCGCGTTCGGTGCTCCGACCCAGCGTTCCTTTTATCGATGGCTGCGGGACCAGGAAGGAGCGATCGCGACCTTCAATCATCCCGGTGAGTACGATTTCTTCGGGAACGAGTTCTACCACTTCGCCTACTACCCGCAGGTCGATCCGATGTATATCGGCCAAGAGAGACTCCAGGCTGGTCACGATTTTCCGGTCTACGCGATCGGCTATGGCGGAGAGATCTCGTATCTGGACGAAGCGCTGCGTGCCGGCTGGCGAATCGGCCCATTCACGGCGCAAGACAACCACTCGAACGGCTGGGGCACCAACGACGACAACCGTACCGGTGTGTTGGCGACGGAGCTCACGCGCGACGCCATCATCGACGCCATATCGAAGCGACGTTTCTTCGCATCGACCGACACGAACATGGAGTTGTCGTTCAAGGTGAACGGGTACGAAATGGGCTCGCTCGTCGAGGCCGGCGATATTCACATCTCCGTGCGCGCTTCTGATCGGGACGGCGAAGAGATCTCATCGGTCCAGATCTTCCGCGGGCTCGATATGGTGCACGAGGAATCTGTGGCGGGAACCGATGTTCATGTGTCGCTCGATCTCAGTGATCAGCCGGCCGGAACACATTTCTACGCCTTCGTGACCGAGCTGGATGGTGGCCAGGCGATGTCGTCACCGATCTGGCTCGTTTCGGAGTAGGAGACTCGATGCGGCACAGTATTCATTTGTGGGCGATGCTCTCCACGATCTCGGTATTCGCCACGATCGCGGGTGCGCATTCGATCGATCGGGCCTTCTTCGAGGATGTGGCGAGAGCTCCGGCCGTCGCGGGCGAAGAGCCGGCCGAGCTGTTGATGCGGGCGGCGGGTATCGATCCCTTCGATCATCCGCTCATCCGGGCGACG
>CAZFNT010000174.1:0-8034 GCA_964520315.1 uncultured Gemmatimonadota bacterium | reverse complement strand
TCGTGTCTTGATGCGCCGAGGCATCCACGGCCGATTGAATCGTTTGATAGCAGGGCGGGGTGCAATTCGGATCGACGAGCTTCGTTCCCGCGAAGGCCTCCGTCGCGCTACACACAAGGAAAGCTACGGCGAGAGTACCATGATCTCCGTCCTTTCGGGAGGACTCTCGGGTCGCTCACAAGTTTGGGCGACCTTTCCTTGATGAGCGGGATCGTAAGCCCTTCTTTCGGTGACAGTCAACGGGCATTTTGCCGTTGCGTGCGGTTTTCGGGCGCGGCGGATGATGGGCGGGGAGACTCCGATGGATTCTGACGGAATTTGATCATTCGGCGGCTGTCCGCGGCTCGATCAGTGACTTCCGAGGGGGCAGCGGTGCCAAATTCGAGTCGCTTCGACACCCGGGTTCGGGGGGAGCGGGGCGACGGGGCCGGCCTGGCGGTGTTTCCACGGTGACCAGATTCACAATACTCAGTCCATATCAAACGATGCGGACTCGTCAAGCGAGGTGGTGCGGTAGGGCAAAAAGCGGGTCACCTGCAAACTCGCCCAGGTTATGATCGCAGAAAAGGAGCAAATGATGCGACTGCCCATCACAAGAACGGCCCTCGCTCTCGCAGCCCTTCTCATTGCTCCGATCGTCGAATCCAACACGATTCGTGTGCCCGCCGACCAGGGCACTTTGCGTGCCGCCATCGAGAGCGGGGACACGGGCGATACCGTGATCGTTGCGCCCGGCACCTACACCGGAGAAGGGAATCGAGATCTCGATTTCGGCGGCCGAGATCTGGTCTTGCTATCGGAGGCGGGAGCGGCGGTCACGGTGCTCGATGCCGAGAGGCAGTCCCGCCTGCTCACCTTCCGCACTGGCGAGAGCCGTGCCGCGCGGGTTGCCGGCTTCACTTTGCGCGGCGGATTTGCGTGGGAGTCGGGCGGCGGTATTCAATGTCAATGGGGAACAGGCCCGAGCATTGCTGCATGTGTGATCGAAAACTGCACTAGCTCGTCCTACGGCGGTGGCATCGAGATCGCCGGCTCCACGGCGGAGATTGTCGGTTGCACTATTCGCGACAACAGGGCCGCTGGAATCGTCGGACGCGGAGGCGGGATCGGCTGCTCGGGAGGGAGCGCTACAATTAGACAGTGTCTCATAGAAAACAACGAGGCGAAGATGGCTGGCGGGGGCGTTTTCTGCTTGTCGTCCGACCCGAGCATCAAACGATGTCTGATTCGCGGCAACCGGGCGGCGATCCGCGGCGGCGGGGTATACTGTCGCATCTCTTCCGCTCCGACGATCGAAGGGTGTCTCATCGTCGACAACTCGGCCCCCAGCGGAGGCGGTGTCCACTGCTATGTGCTGAACACGCCACACTTCGTGAATTGCACGATCGCCGACAATACCGCGGCGCAAGGTGGCGCGATCTATGTTGGCATCAATTCGGCGCCGTTGATTACAAACAGTATTCTCTGGGGCAATCAGCCGTCCGCGGTGTTCGACGAGGGCGTTGGCACGATGATCGAATACTCCGATGTGGCCGGGGGATGGCCTGGTACCGGCAACATCGATCTCAATCCTGGCTTCGCCACTTTCGGGGGCCGACACTACCTGCTCGGCCCGGAATCGCCCGCGATCGACGCAGGGAGCCCCAGTGCTGTGGACGGCGTGTGGGATTCGCATCCCCGGTGGCCGCCGGGCGTGCAAAATAGGGAACGCGCCGACCAAGGGGCCTATGGAGGGGCCGGCAACGGGGAGTGGCTCGGCGTGCCGTGACGACACTTGCGATTAGATATAGCCCAGCGACTCCAGCAGTCCCCGCAACCCGGAATCCTCTTCCGTCTCCGGCGTCCCAGCGCCGGCCTCCAAGAACTCCCTCAGCCCATGCGCTTCTCCCCAAGCAATAAGCGCCTCGACCAGCTCCGCCTCGATCGACCTGCCCGCTCCGGTGAGATTCTCCAGCTCATTCGGGTCGGCCGATAGATTGTAAAGTTCGTCCCGAACGCCCGCGGCGGTCCAGCTTCGGATCAGCTTCCATGATTTGTAGCGGACCGAGACGGTCTTCGAATCGAGGTGGTAGAGCTCGGCGATCATGGGTAGTTCGGGGCGAGGCTCTTGGCGGAGCGAAGGAGCTAGTGACACTCCACCGAAGGACGGAAGGGGCGGCAGATCCAGTAGCTCCAGGATCGTGGGGGCAATGTCGATGGTCGCGCAGGGTGTGTCGATCTCCAGCCCCGCTTGAATCCGCTCGGGCCATCGAACGATCAAGGGCACGTGCAGCAGCGACTCGTAGAGCTGTCGCGAATGGAAAAACACGTTGCCACGGCGCTCGGAGTTCCCTCCGTGGTCGGCGTGATGTTCATACATGTTTTCGCCGTGATCGGCCCACAAGACGACCACGGTCGATCGAGAAAGCCCCTCGTCTTCGAGGACTCGAAGCACTCGGCCGATTTCTGTGTCGACCTGAGCGATCTCTTCGTCGTAGAGCGCAGCCAAGTGCTCTATCTCTTCGTCCGTCGGAATCCGATCTCCCCTGCGAATCGCTTCGAGTGTCTCGTGCGACCCATCGATTGCGCCGGCGGCAGGATCGGAGAATCGGCCCAGTTGCGCCGCCTCAGGGTCGTAAGGGCTGTGCGGATCGAGCCACTGCACCCAGAGAAAGAACGGAGCCGCGCGGCCCCTGCGCCGCAACCACGAAATCGCGGCGTCGCTGACCACATCGCCACCGCGAACGAGCCGTAACAAGCGTGGCAGAGGCAAACGCAGCAGCCACTGGGTCGGATCCGATTTCGCCGCGGCCCATTCGTGGACGGCATGCTTCGAGCGACTGGAGAAGTACGTCTCGAAACCCTGATCGAAAGCCGTTTCGAGACCGATCACGCCGTTCGTCGAAAAGCCGGCGGTAGCATAGCCCTGGTCACGCAGAATCTCGGCAAGCGACACACGGGCCGCGGCGAGACGATCACCGTTGCGCAGCACACCATGCTGAATCAGAGGCGTCGAAGTCATCAGGCTGGCGTGGCTCGGCCCGGTCGCCGACGAATGGGCGGCGGCGTGCATGAAGTTCGCGCCCTCGGCGGCCAGGCGATCGATATTCGGGCTTGTCGAACGCCCGTACCCGTGACAGGAAAGATGGTCGGCGCGCAGCGTGTCGACCGCGAGAAAGAGCAGATTGGGAGGCGGGTCCGTCGCGTCGCTCGCGATCGACCCGCCCAGCCGGCCACCCAAGAGGCCCAAAGCCATGATTCCGGCCAGCGCCCCGGCCGGCAGAACCATCGGTCGTGAGACCCGTCGCCGCCACCGCGAAGCGACCCACGCGGCCCCGAAGGCACACGCCAAGCCGAGAGCCAGCGCGCCAAGGTCCCAAAAGAGCGCGCCCGGCGAGAGAGGGCTGCGATCCCACCGCCCGATGTTGGCCTCCACGAGCCCCCCGATGGCCACCAGAGCCCCAAAGGCGATCGGAGCGAGCGAGCGCGAAGGCTCCCGCCAGCGCCTGAACAACTGCGCGATCCCCCGAAACACCGGCGCGAAGAGGGCGGCCAACAGCACGTGCAGCGCAATGGCCTGGGCGACAAAGGGCGCCACGACGCTGAGCTCACGACTCTCCTCCGCGCCCGCCAGGGCCACCACGAGCGCCAGGAGCAATGCCTGAATCGCCCCCACGGCGCCCCCCGCGACGGCGCAGACCGTCAGCGCTCGAAGCGCGCTTATGCGAAACACCTCAAGCCCCTCCCACCGAGAGCGCCATCGCCAACGCCCCCTCGATGCTCCCGAGCACCCAATCCGGCGGGCGCCAGCGCGCGAGATACTCGTTGGCGAGGAAAGCCGCGTCGAGGATCCCCCGATCGAGAAGGCACCAATCGATGCGGGTTCGATGCCGGGCGATCGCCGGGCTCCGTGCGCCGCCCGCGAAAGCCCCGAGGGCCTCGTCGAGGACCGGGGACGGAAGCCCTTTTGTGAGA
Organism: uncultured Gemmatimonadota bacterium; assembly: GCA_964520315.1. Classification (GTDB taxonomy): domain Bacteria. The sequence goes on along the minus strand of CAZFNT010000174.1, from coordinate 4,080 downwards.
GAGACCAGGTCGGCTTCGGGCAGGCCGAACCCAGACCACTCCCAGTCCACGAGCTTCATCGGGCCGGTCTCGTCGCGCGGCCAGTGGATGTTGCTGCGATTGAAGTCGCCGTGGATCGGTGTCAGCTCCCTCTTCGAAGGGACCCCGGCCAGGTGTCGGTCCTCGATGCGGGGCCAGGCCTCGATCACTCTGCGCCCAATGTCGGAGGAGGTCGCCCTGGCGTAGCGCTCGATGGCGGTCCGGGCGTAGCGCTGGAGCCGGCACGCGAACTGCTCGTCGTAGCGGAGAAGATCGGCCGTGGCCGCCTCTTGCGCCGACCATTCGCGTAGAGCCGCGTGTACTAGGGGAAGGCGCGCCGCCGCAGAGACCGCCGCCGCGGCCTGATCGTCGGTCGCAGACAAAGGCGTGTGGGTCGCATTCAGATCTTCGAAGAGATACTCGTACTCCCGATGCTCGCGGATCTCGCGGCAGAGAGTGCGCCGCGGAAGATAGGGCTCCAGCGCCGCGACGGCGGAACGGTAGATCAAGAACTCCGGAGGACCGGGAGCGAGGGGGAACTCACGAAGGGCCGGGGTCTCTTCGGGATCGTAGACGGCCCGCTTGTAGACGAGCGATCGGGAACTGCCGCCGGTCGTTCGTATGTGAAGCCGGTAGGCGCCGGCGCTCTTCCAGCCCGAGAGGTGCTCGTGACGGAGCGTTCGAAGGTCGTCGCCGTAGTGCTCGTGCAGCACCGCTTCGAGTGTCTGGAGCGGAAGACCCGGGGGCGGGCCGGAGCGGATGCGGGTCTTCTGCGAATGGGGCAGAAAACGACGCCCGATCCGCCTGTTCAGCTCTCTGAGTGGCGACAGTCGGTCCATGATCCGGCTAGGGTACTAGGGACGTGGCGGGAAGGTGCGTGGGCAAACGACCGGCAGCAAAATGAACCGCCTTGGAATCGCATTTGGGGCTCTCACGGCGATCGCACTCGTGATCCTTGTAGCGAACACGACCGGTCTGGATCGTGGCCTCTCCACGGCAATCGATGGATCGATCGTCTTCGAGCACCTGATCCTCGATGATGCCCCGCCGGCCAAAACGAGGATCAACGATCTACAGGTCGGCGACCTGGACGGTGACGGCTGGAACGACGTGTGGACGACGGGACGCGGCGGCGGTGCCGATGCCCACCAGATGGTGTGGTATCGCGGCCCCGACTGGTCGCGCCGCGCAATCGCGCCCGGTGATTTCAAGTACGGCTGCCTGGCCGATATCGACGCCGACGGAGACCTCGACGCGGTGGCCGGCTGCGACAACGACGCGCGGGTCTACTGGTTCGAGAACGCGGACCGAGCGGGGACGGGGGACTGGACCCGGCACGACCCATCGATCGAAGGCAAGCCAGACATGATCCATGCCGGCGATCTGAACGGCGATGGGCGGATCGACCTGGTCTGCATGGGCAAGGACCGGTTGCGCTGGGCCAAGAACCCAGGCGTTCCCGGGCCTTGGATGCAGACGGAGATCTGGGCCGGGCGGCGCCGCACCGGGGGCAAGGTCGCCGACATCGACGCCGACGGCGACCTCGACGTGCTCTACGGCAACGCGTGGTTCGAGAACACCGGGGCGCCGGGGCGGGAGGGGTGGCCGAGGCACACGATCGATTCGCGCTGGCCGGCCCAGGCCCGCGGAGATGTCGGCGATCTCGACGGCGACGGCCTTCCCGACGTCGTGCTCTCGGGCGAAGAGAGCGCGCACGGGGTGGCCTGGTACCGCTCCACGGATGGCGGTCTCACATGGACCGGGAGAAGGATCGCCGGCGAATCGTTCCAAAAGGTGCATTCGCTGCGCATCGGCGACTTCGACCGCGACGGCCGACCCGATCTCTTCGCGGCCGAAATGCATACCTCGATCGATCGCCGGGTGGTCGTCTTCCTGAACCCCGGGGCGGGGGGACGGGAACCGTGGCCGGCCTATCGGATCGCCGATACCGGTTCGCACAACGCCGCCATCGCCGATCTGAATGGCGACGGTTGGCTCGACATCGTGGGCAAGAACTACGAGGCCGGGGAGATTCCGCTGCGGGTCGATCTCTGGATCAATCGGACGGGTGAGGACAGCGCCGGCCGGTCGCCGGATCGGTGGCGGCGCATCGTGATCGGCCGCTTCCCCCACCAGGCCCTATTCGTGGTGCCCGGGGATCTCGATGGAGATGGACTCCCGGAACTCGTGACCGGGGCGTGGATCTACCACAATCCCGGATCGGTCGACGGCGCGTGGGCGCGAAGCGAAATCGGCCCACCCTTCGCGAATCTGGCGCTGGTGGACGACCTGGATGGCGACGGTGACCTCGATCTTCTCGGCACCGATGGCAAGCCGGAGGGCGCGGGTCTGGTGCTCGCGGAGAACATGGGATCTGGACGATTTCGGATCCACGACAGGCTCGCGCTCGGTGCGGGCGACTTCCTGCAAGGCGCATGCGTCGTTTCGATCGGGGGCGGAGAGAACTCCGCCGTCGCGCTCTCGTGGCACCGCGCCGAGAGAACGGAGCTTCTGCGCATTCCGGAGCGGAGGATCGAGACCCTCAGCACCCTCACCAACAACGAAGGGTTGGCGGTCGGCGACTTCGATGGCGATGGAGACGACGACATCCACCTCGGAACTGCGTGGCTCGAGCAGCTACCCGACAATGCATGGCAAGCGCACGAAGCGCTCGCGCTCAGTGTGCGCGATGCCGATCCCGACCGCGTGGAGGCCGGCGACATCGACGGCGACGGCGATCTCGATGCCGTCGTCGGCTGCGAGCATGCGGCCCTCCTGATCTGGGCCGAGAACCCCGGCGAAGGGCGTTCACCGTGGATCGAGCACCGCATCGCCGCCGACGGTCTCCATCAGAGCCTCGATCTGGGAGATTTGGACGGTGACGGAGATCTCGACGTGGTGAGCGGTCTGCACAAGGGAGCTGGGGAAGTGTTCATCTACTTGAACCAAGACGGCGGCTCATCTTGGTCTCGGTCGACGGTCGACCCGGGGGACGGTGCCGTGGACCACCACGAGGGCACGCGCTTCGCCGATCTGGACGGCGACGGCGATCTGGATATCGTCTCGATCGGCTGGACGATTCCTGTGCTGACGCTCTACGAGAACCCCGGCGGGCACGGATCAACGCCCGAGTGAGCACCACGCCAGCTTGGCGGCCTCCCCCCACAACCGTGCTCGTGCCAGCCCTGTCGGCAGAAGCCGCGCCAGAGCGCGCCCGGCCCCGCTCAGATCCCCTCGCGCCCTGAGCTCGTAGCAGAGATCGAGGAGCAGCTCCTCTCGGTGGGCGGCGATCGCCCGCCGCTGCCCGGGATCGGCTCGAGACTCCCAGCCGGCCAAGATCCCCAGGGTCTGCGACGCCACCAATTTCGGATTCGATGTCGCGCTGCCCGGCGCCACCCTGTATCGCAGGGTCGGCTCGTCCAGAAAGAGAAAACGCGTTCCCCGAGCGGCCATACGCAACCACAGATCGTAGTCCTCGCCGACGCGCAGATTCTCCGTCACGTCGAAAGCTCCGGCCGCCGCGAGCTCCTCTCGCCGCGCCATGACCGAACTCAGAATCACGAAGTTCCCACGCAAGAGGTCCTCGAATGTGTCGTTCCCACTGCGCGCTCGCGCGGGCAGACGCCGGGGACCGTCGATGCCTGGCCCGAACCCCCAGGCGGCGCTGCACACGACTCCGACACCTGGAGCGCGGCCGACCGCTTCGAGCTGTCGCGAGAGCTTCTCGGGCAGCCAAATATCGTCGGCATCCAAGAAGGCCACCCATTCGCTCCGGCATCGGTCCAGCGCCGCGTTGCGCGCGGCGGCAACGCCCTTGTGGCTCTGTTTCAGCAGATGTAAGCGGGTGTCGCTATTGGCCTCCACGATCGAAGCGCTCTCATCGGTCGAGCCGTCGTCGACGATCCAGTATTCGAGATCGACATCGAGCTGCGAGAGCACACTCTCGATCGCGGCGTCGAGAGTCGTGGCGCCGTTGCGGACGGGCGTGATCACATCGACATCGGGCACTGGGAATCGCTCACTTGCCTGCGCCGATCGGCCCCGGCCGAGGACGGGAGCGAC
>CAZFNT010000173.1:0-8044 GCA_964520315.1 uncultured Gemmatimonadota bacterium | reverse complement strand
TGGACCAGTGTGCCCAGATTCTACGGAATCCGGTGATTCTGGGCCGCCGGGGCTGAGGGTGGGCCATAGAGGTGGTTCGCAGCGGCGAAGCTCGGCAAGAGAACCTGGGCCGCCCCCAGATTGGCCCGAGGAGAAGTGCCCGTCGGCCCCTTAGACTTCAGGAGCCAATGGAAAAAGTGGGCTCAAAACTCCTAGCCGCCCGATCCCCTCGACATAATTGCCGCGTTGTCACGTCTCGGATCTGCGGAATGTAAGCCTTGACCAACCACGTGCGGGCAAACCTCGCCGCGAATCTCCAGGTCGGAGTCCGCCCGATCCCACTTCGCTCGCCGATCGAGGTCCCCTTCGTACTCGCCCTGCGCTCACGGCGCCGGCGAACCATGCTCATCAAGGCTCGTGGATCGAATCCACGAGGCGCCATCGGCTACGTTGAGGCTGCGCTGGAGCTCGCGGAACAGGTGCGGGCCGGTGAGCTGCCGGAGCCGGCCCTGGCGATCGTCCCACTCGGCACGGGCGGCACCGCGGCCGGCCTTGAGGTGGGCCTGCGTCTCGCGGGCCCGCGAACCCGGCTGCTCGCCGTGCGAGTCATCGATCGCGTAGTCGGCAACGCAACAAGTGTCGTTCGTCTGGCGCAAGGAGTTCAACGAGAGATGCACCGATTCGACCCCGCTTTGCCCTGGGTTCGTGTTGGCCGTTGTGATGTCGAACACCGATAGTTCGGAAGGCGCTGTGGAGAAGCGACACCAGCCGCCTTCGACGCAGCCCGCCAAGAGCGTACTCCGGAATGGATCGAGCTAGAGACAACATACACCGCCAAGGCCATTGCCGCGATCGCCTGCCACGCCCGTGAGGGTCGCCGCAGAGCTCTCACCGCGCGGGGAGGAGGACACCCTCGTCAGCCGCCACCCCTCGGCAACCACAGCCCGTTGCTGGGCCCCCCGAACGCGCCCATGTCTGATCGCGCTCCGCTCGGATACCAGACGGGCCACCTCGAATGCCAATCGAAGATCCCATCGTCGGCCCACGGGTCGCCGGCGTCAATACAGGGCGATCCTGGAGCGAGGAGGTGATGGTACCGGCCCACCGACAGGAGGCCCGGCTCGATATCGATGTTGCCGTCTCCCGGCCATCCGCCCCGGATATCCGAGTAGCTCAGATTGGACTCGCACTCGGCGATCTCATCGGGCGAATTGCCCCATAGAATGGAGTTGACGATCCACGCCTCCGAGAACAGATCGCCATGGACCGCACCACCACCCCCCACGAAAGCGATGTTCTCCGTGATCGTGCAGTGATTCAGGCTCAGAACGGAGCCATCCCGGAAAGACCCGACACAGAACAACCCGCCCCCCACCGTGCTCGGCACATCTCCCCACCTCTTGACATCGGTTCCATGTCCACCGGTCACCGTCAAGCCCTCCAGGACCGATCCGGCTCCCTCGTCCAATTGGTGAAACTCGGATAAGAGTAGTAGACAGAATAGGCCCCCCCGCCCTCACCGGCGGCACCCCACACAGTATTACGGGCAATGACGCAGTTCGACAGCTCCGGTGACGAGTACGTGCGACACCAGATCCCTGCGCCAGGGCCACCGAGGCCGAAGACCGCGTTTTCACGGATGGTGCAATTCGTGAGTGCTGGAGATGATCGATAGCAATACAGGCCGGCGCCGCCGGACAAAGGGCCCAGCACGACGTTGCCCTTCACCTCACAGCCTCTGAGCTTCGGAGATGACCCCATGCACAGCAACCCACCCCCGGGGCTGATGCTGTGGTTGTCCTCGAATCTGCAGAGTTCGATCGAAGGGGACGCCCCGATGCATGTGACGCCAGTTCCCCCCCCCGTGACCGTCAGGCCCGAGAGTATCGCGGGCTCAAATGGATAGGTCCCGTGGAACCGGATCACGTCCTCCTCTCTACCGTCGATCACCGTCGCCGCGACGATGGCGGGATCGAGTGGATCCAAGCTCGTCAGCACCATGCCCACGGACGGGATCTCGAGGTCCGACTCGTTGTAGATGCCGGGTGCGATGGTAATGGTATCGCGGTCGCACGCGAGCGCGAGCGCTTCTCCTATGGTGGGGTAGTCGTCGGGCACTCGGAACACGGTCGGGATTACCTCGACAGGCACCTCACATGACTCTCCCCACGCGCCCATGTCGGCACCATGCTGGCCGGCGCCGAGGCATGGGGAATCGGCTGCGAGGCCGAGATTCCGGAGCTCTCCGCACGACGTGTCGCAGTAGCGCGGATCCGCGTCGATGTTGCCTTCTCCGGGCCAACCGCCGGCCACGTTGGAGTAGATGACCTGAGGCGTGCCCCCCTCGAGTTGGCTCGGCTTGTTGCCCCAGAGGATACAGCTGGTCAGTGTCGGGACGCTCAAGTAGTCGTTGTAAAGATCGCCCCCTCGTGTCCACGCCGAGTTTCCGACGACCGTACAGTTCGTCAGGGAGGGATGCGAATGGCCGAAGTGGATCCCGCCCCCCTCGAATTCTGCTGTGTTTCCAGCCAGGGTGCAGAACTCCAGGATCGGGACCTCGTCGCCGTAGCATCGGAGGCCTCCTCCGATCGAGCCGGCGAAGTTGTTCGTGACCGTGCAACGAAGCAAGGTCGGGGACCCATGGACCGACGCAAGTCCTCCCCCGACTCTCGCCGTGTTCTCCGATATAACGCAGTCGTACAGGGTGGGGTTGGAGTCCCAGCACTCGAGCCCGCCGCCCGCGTTCTCCGTCGAGTTCCGCTCGATCAGGCAGCCGGAGAGCATCGGAAACGAGCTCGCCTCGCAGTAGAGACCGGCGCCGCCGTCTTCCGCCCTATTGCTCGTGACGGTGCAGCGCACGAACGCTGGGGACGAGGTGCTGCAATAGACTCCACCTCCCAGCCCGCCCGCAGCGTAATTGCCTACAACCTGGTTTCCGGATATCACGCAGTCGGCGATCGTCGGGGAGGCGAAGGAGCAGAGTACACTTCCCCCGACCGTGCTCGGTCTCCAGCCTTCCTCGTTGACATCGGTTCCGTGGCCTCCCGTGAGGGTCACTCCCGCGAGGAGGGAGGGGGCCCTCGTTCGAGGTGAAGCGCACCACGCTGAGCGGGTGCTGCCGGGTCGAGGGCGCGCGGATGACCGTGGCCGCGACTACCGCGGAGTCCCTGGGCGCGGTGCCGGTCACCGTGATCGCTTTTCCCCAGAAGGCCACCGCCTCGGCATATGTGCCGGGCTGGACGAGCACCGTGTCCCCTGGCGAAGCCTGCCCGATGGCTGACTGTATCTCCGGCGTATCGCCGGGGACGTCGATGATCCTGGCTCGGAGCGGGGCAGCGCCCGGAATGACCAGAGCGGCGACCGCCATGCGGATAAGGAGCCTCATGATCCCCTCCTTCCAAGGCAGCGGCGTGTCGCCTTCGATCGCAGCTCAACACTGGGCTGCACTGGACCGGCCCCGCTCACGGCGAGGTGGATTTTGTCGTTCTACGCGACGGCGATCTCGTTCCCGTCCAGGTGAGTTGGGAGGGGCCGAGCGAGCGCCACCACAGGGCTCTGGATGAGTTCTACGAGGTCGAGCCTCGCTCCGCCGAAGCCGTATTCGTCACCCGCGAATCGTATGAACACGGTTTGCCGGAACTTGCGGCAGGCAGGTGACGCGGCCGATCGTCACGTGGCGCGAAATGCGCTGAACACGATTCACCATTCCCGCGAAGGTCAGTCGCTGCAGCTCGAATAGCCGCAGGACCCCCGGGAGGACCGCGCACTGGCGGGCGGGTAGCCGTCATTCCCGGCCAGGCATGCCCGGCGGCTCCGCTCCGGGCGAAGCTCCCGCCCTGCGAGCCGCACTCGCCAACCGCCCCCCGCTACCAGGCATGGGGCCGCTCATCGAGCAGCGGAAAGCGGGTTCTTGTTGTGAGCATCCAACGGTCGATCACGATCGGGAGCTTCGGTGCGCGGATGCGGATGTCGTGCACACCAGCCTCGAGCGGCAGACGCCCCATCTCGAACCACACCCACGGCCCCGGAGAGCCGGCGACAGTTTCGAAGCTGATCATCGAGTTGGCCGACTCGGCCTCGCGGTAGAGATCTCTATGGTAGGCGCCGGTGTGCCAGTTGTCGTAGAGCCAGGTGCCGCACTCGATGCGCTTGTAGTCCAATTTGCCCGCGGTGTCGAAGACGTGGATCATGGCGTCGTAGCCCTGGAAGACGATATCGGTGTCGCCATCTTCGTCGAGATCGGCCAGGGTGCCGGTGCCAAAGCTCTGGGCGTCGGAGTAGTATGGCCAGCCATCGACGTTGGAGCCGTTCTGCTCCAGGGACACTTCGCCACGCGACTCGAAGTGGCCAGCCGAGTGGTTCCGTGGTGTCGATGTGGTACGCGTGAATGACCCCTTCGAAGGGATCACGAGTCGATGCGTTGGCGAGGGCCTCGACGACCCCATCGTTGTCGATGTCACATGGAGTGAACGTTCGTCCGACCGTGCCCTCCGTTTCGATGGGCCATCCTGGCAAGGCGTTGCCGTCTCGATCCCATAATCCAAGTTGCGGATCCCACGGGTCACCTGAGCCGGCAATGACCTCCAAGCGCCCATCACGATCGAGATCGACCGTGGCGGGTCCACCTCCTGTGAGCTTCCAAGACACTGGCCAGCCCTCGTTCTCACTCACGGCGGTCGCGGTTGTGCAGGTGACAATCCCGCAGCCTACGAGAACGAGGAACTTGGCAACGGATCGTGCGTGCCTCACGGCGCTGACCAGCACTGTCCCACGCCTTGCCGGTACTCGAAACACGGAGCCGCTTCGTTTGGATCCCAGAAGTTCGCGGGACCGCCGTAGGCGCCCACGTCGTTAGTATCAGTGCCCAGACCCGGCCCGCCGATGGCATCTTCCCAGTCGTCGTCCGCGCGCCCCCTGTCAATCGCATCCGACTCCACCGAAGTCCCACGGTTCGGATAGCAGGGCGACGACCCATTCAAGTCGTCCCGCAGCATGAAACTCACCGACCCAGTGGCGGGATCGATGAGGCCCTGAAACCATGCGGTGTTCTCTCCAGTGAAGTTGTTCTTGTCTTGTTCGCCGGCGAGTGCCACGCGGTCCTCGTAGTCTCGATCGTTGGCGTCGAGGAGGTTGTAATTGGAGTCCCAATTTGGCGGTGTTCCCTGTTGTGTCGCGTCCCAACTCTGAACCTCCAGCGCCGCGTGGCTTGATCCCTGAAGGCCGGCCATGCGAATGATGTTGCTTCGGATCTCGGCCAGAGCCAGGCGTTCACCATGAGTGCGCTTGTCAACCACCTACCAGTCAGAAAGAGTGGACACTTTGAGATCGAGCCAAGGAGAGCGTGGAAAGGGGTCGCTGATGCAGGGCGAGGAGCCGGTTCTGGCGTGAGATCTGTTGATCGCTGCACGCATGAGGATCCTCGAACTGGCTCTGCCTCCGCCTGACCTCGCCGTGTAGCTCCTGGTTCAGCTCAGCAAGCCTACGCTCGTCCGCTGCGGGCCTGACTGAGCGAGCTGTCATCTCTGTGTCCTTCACACCGGATACCCAAATTTTCCGAGCCCCACACCCAGACGCTCGCCAAGTGCACGATTTCCGGCTCGGTAGTAGTCTTCGATGTAGCGCCTTTGTTCTTCCGTGTAGGCGGTGTCCAACGCCGCCCCCGCTTCCAAGAAGCGATAGAAGGACCGCCGGACACCGAGACCGATCATGATGGCTTCCCAAGGAATGAAGGGGAGTGAGTTGGTGAAACGCCGCCACCTCGCATGTCGCCGCGTAACGGCCGGATTACGGTTTCGGCCGCTCCCCGCCTGATAGGTGGCGATCACGGCGGCCGGATCGACTCCGATGAAAGCGCTGAGCTGTGTCAGGTAGGAATCGACGTCCGCCCTCAGCTCCTCAAAAAGCAACACTTTCACATTGGCCGCTCCGAAGAGCTGATCGTAGAGCTCCACGAGGGCCGCGTAATCGAAGAGGTAGAGCCTGCCCGCGGCGCCGCGACTCTTCGCTCGCTCCGAGTCGAGCCAGTCCCCAAAGCTCTGCCCGACCAAGACGCCCATGTTGATGAGCTGCCCGTAGACGGAGGGGATCACGTCGAGCTGATTCCTCACGGTGACGATCACTCGCGCTTCGGGAAAGAGACCGTGGAGGCGCCCGGCGATGACGCGACGGTCGACGCGGGTTCGAACCGTTCCGGTAGAGAACTCCTCTTCCGAGATCACGACGCGGTCGCGGGGTGTTCGGAGCAGAGGCTCGATCAACTCGCGCCGGAAAGTGTCTAGCCCGGCCTCGTAGCTCTCGTCGTCGAGCTCCACAATAGGGCGGACGGTTCGATGCATCGCGGCGTTCGTGAAGAGCAGGGGCTTTCCAACGAAATGCCAGGCATCGTGGGGAAGGAAGAGATCGCTCTGGAGCGATGTTGTGCCGGTCTTCGGTAGGCCGATATGGAGTACTACCCGCGGATGCGCCATGCGGGCAGCATATCGGGTCATTCGAATTCGGCCAGCTTCGACTCCATTTCGCTCCACTGCCCGGCGAGAGCCTGGTCGGCGAGGGGGTAGAGAATCCCCTCTTCTTTGACATTGTGCTGCTGTATCAGCATCAGCAGCGTATCGCCCTGGTCCAGCAAGGTCTCGAAATCGCCCTGAGCCGCCGCCTGCCCCATCTGGTCCAGGAGCCCGCGCATCTGCTCGTGCTCGCTTCGCATGACGGCGGTCGGACCACCTCCGAACATGCCGGTCGCGCTCTCGACGGCGGGGAAGAGCACCTCTTCCTCCATGGCGTAGTGGCGGCGCATCGACGCATCGACGATGGCCCAGCATTTCGCGGCCTCGTCGAGCTTTCCGCAATCGGCGGCGCCTTCGAGCTCCGCCCACTCCTTGTCACAGCGGCGGTGGTCACTGGTAAAGAAGTCGGAAGGTCCTTTTGTGGTCACGGGTTCTCCAGCATAGAATGCACGGTTTACGGGCTCGCATGCTCACCCATGTTATCACGTGACAACAGGGGCGGCCGAACAATCGGAGAGTAGTCTGGTGAACCGCAAAGTGGAAATCGTCGATGTTGTGCTCGATCTTCTCGCTGGGACTCCGCTCGAGAAGGTGACGACGCGCCAGGTCGCGGGGGTCTTGGGTGTGACCCAGCCGGCGCTCTTCCGGCATTTCCGCAACCGCGAGGCGCTGCTCCTCGCCGTAGTGAATCGGACGCGCGAAGCGTTGGCCGGCGAGGCCGAGCGGATCTTGAGGGAGGAACCTACCGGGATCGGGCGCCTGCGGGCGCTCGCGTCCACAATCCTCGGGCATGTCGAAGGTAACCCAGGGCTTCCACGCCTGATTTTCGGCCAGGCCGCGAACGACGGCGACGCCGTCTCTCAGGCCATCCGCCACATTGTCGCGATGCAAAGAGCCGCCGTTCAGGAGTTCTTCATGCAGGGCCAGCGAGAGGGGGATCTCTCGCGAGCGGCCCCACCACAGCGCGCCGCTTCGCTCTACACCGGCATGATCCAAGGCACGGTTCTCCAGTGGCAGATGGCCGGACGGCCCGCGGGCCTGGCAGACGAGGCCGGACCCCTGGTCGACATGTGGCTGGAAGGGGTGGCCGCCGGCCCGGACGCGGCGATCTGCGACGCTGAGACGAGGGAAGGGGCAAGCGCGGCGCCCCCTGCCTCGTCGACAACCACCATCGAAGAGCTCGATGTGCGCCCGATCATCGCGCGGGGCCAGGACCCGCTCGAAACCATTCTCGCGGCGCTCGAACTACTGGCGCGAGGGAGCGTTCTACTGGTCGAGGCTCCCTTTCGGCCCGCACCGCTCTTGGTTTTGCTCGATCAGCGCGGGCACGGAGTTCAGGCCGATCCGCTGCCCGACGGGGGGTGGATCGTCGAGATCGTCGTCGGCAAGGTCCCGGTCGCCGATCTTCGAGAGCTCGAGACGCCCGAGCCGCTGGAGCGGGTTCTGGAAGCGACATCTCGAATCAAGTCGGGCGAAATCTACCTGGCCCGCCTGCCGCGCTTTCCGCGCATGCTGATCCCCCACCTCGAAGAGAGAGAGCTGAGCTACGAGCTGCTCGACCG
>CAZFNT010000172.1:4343-8051 GCA_964520315.1 uncultured Gemmatimonadota bacterium | reverse complement strand
CGATGAGGGTCACCCGCTGGTAATGCACAATCGCAAGATCAATGAATAGGTCATAGAACTCCGCAATGTCCCTGTCCCATGCAATTTCGTCCCAGACTTGGTTTACTGTGTAGTTTAGGCGCACCTGTCCAGTACCGAGATTCTCAATGCGGTAGGCATTCTGAGGGAGCATGATGAAAGGGACAACACGGATGTACTCTATGTTCCGTTTGGCGCTGCCTTCAGCTGATTTGTTGTGTCCGAATTCGGCAATCAGGAATACTCCGTTGTCATTGGCAAGGAACTTCAGGAGGTTCCCTACGGCACAGATGCCTCCATCTGAATACCGCGTCGAGTCCAAGTCCTTGGTCTTAACATCAATTCCGACAAGACGCCCGGCTTCCTGAAAAGCGAAGTCGAAAACCGTGCGCCGGCCCGGCCTGTCTAGGGCCGTGTAACCGAGTTCTGTGCAGATGCGTTCCCAGTTGTCTGTAATGCGTTTCTCAATCATCGCCCCGAATGCCCGGAATCCTCCCGCTCAGAGATCCCTGAACGCAGTTCCTCAAAGAGGTCGGATAGTTTCCCTTCCACTTGGTCAGAGACAGCTCTTAGATCGATTTCATCTCCCTTTCTCTTCTTATCGAACGCCTTCGGCATCAGCGGCGGCGCGAAGCGGCCGTCCGCTGCATGCTGTTGCTATACACTCACTTGCCAAAGAAAAAGAAACTGTGCTGCCTACTCCGGCACTTGCCCGTTTTTCCGATACACGAGCCATACCCGTCATGAGGCCACTGCGAATCCCCAATCCACCCACGTCTGCCTGTGTTCATCGAAGTGACTCTGCGGCAACGCGACTACAAGGAGATGCCGTGCGCGAGTCATTGCCACATACGCCAGCCGTCGATCCTCCGTGTTCTCGCCACGTTGCACCGCCGTCATCACAGAGTTCCAGAATTTCGTACTGCCGATGACAAGCACCGCGTCAATGCTCTCGCCCTTCACTTGATGAATGGTGTCCTGCCGCACAGCCGGGAACTCATCGACCGTCTCGAAGAGGGGCAGCGCTTTCTGTCCGGCGGAAAGTCCGGTTGCTTTGATGTGGTGCCCGAGCTTCACATCGCACTGCAAGCCGATCTCCTCGATCAAGCTCTTCAGGTGTGTTCGCATGGACGTGATCCACGCGTCGCCAAGCTGGGATACAGAAGTGAGTCGGTCCGGGTCTTTGACGAACTGCCAGATTGCCAATGCCACAGCCCTGCGTTCGGGCGCATTTGTGTCGGCGTCGATGCGCTCCCACACTGGATCGTCACCTGTGAGTTCGCGCACGATACGTTCGACGTTCTGGGACGCCCCACGGTAGTCGTGCCGGGAATCACGAAGAAACGCAGCCGTCGCCAACGCCTTCGTCTTGCCCTTGAGGTTCGTGTAGTTCACCTTCCCACGCAGAGATTCAAGTTGTCCGTGTGCTCGACAGACGACGGCGGCAGAATCGATACTCACTCCGGCTTGATCTGTTAGATGTTGAAGAGCAGCTACGCCATCGGAGAAGGTCTTTGATGTCTCCTTGACCACAAATGCCCGGTGCCATTCGCTTGCTCCATCTCCAGACCCGGTGAAATACGTGTTCCCGCCCACGTTACGGACAGCAACGGCGATCTGGTTGTTGCAGCGAAACGACCGACTCAGCGGCTTCTCTGGAATGAACCACTTCTCCTTCAGGTTGGGCAATGAGGTCGCATCTGCCATGCTGAACTCATAGATACATTGGTTAGGGTCGCCAATAAGCGTGATCTTTGCCCCCTTATCTCGCAGGAAGTTCAACAGGATCAGCAACCACGCATTCGAGTCCTGCGCTTCATCAACGATGATCTCCGGGAACCGCTTGGCGAGCAGCTCTGCGATGTGAGGCCTCTTGAACAGGAGCTTGCATGCCCAGAACACGCGCTGGGCATGTGTGTAAAAGCCCAGTGAGAGCAACTCGTGGACAGGCTCATTAGCGTCGGTGACGGACTGGTTCCCGAAGCTGGGTGACGTCTTGAATCGGTGCTTGTTGTTGTCGGGATAGGGGACTAGTTCCCATGCTGGAACTGGGATCTTCCCTCCGGCTTTGCGATCTATCCACACCTTCAGTTTCTTGTTGTTCAAATCACCGGGACGAGGACCCGGGAACAGCTTCGGACGCTTGTTCGCTCCGATGATCAAATGGCCGAATGGCGCGAGGGTGTAGCGTTCAACGAACGAGTCGAACGTACCGACGTAGTTGGAGTCGGAAAGGAGGTCCCTTCGCCCAACCTTGATCGTGGCGGCTTTGAACTCGTGGATGGCGGCATTTGTGAACGAAAGCAGCGCGAGTCCGCCGACGGGATAAGGCCAATTGGCCGCCCTCCAGATGAACCGTCGGCACGATGTCCAGGTCTTCCCGCTTCCAGGAGATGCGCGCAGAAGGAACTCCAACTCCTCAGCGAAGATGGCGTCCTTCTGCTGTTCTGTTGGGTCTTGCGCGAGGATCGCAGCCCGGAGTTGATCAGTCGAGGCCATCGTCTGCCTCCTCACCTAGAACCCCCAGGTGCTTGAGAACATTACGGATGTACTCGGGCACAGCATCTGCCTCAAGAGCGAATTGTTCCAAGATCCCTGTGAGCTCCTGCGCGAACTGTTCCTTTGACACCTCCGTCTCCAAGAACATCTTCAAGAACTCATTTGCTTTCTCATCTGCTGATGGAAGTGCATTAAGAGCGGTCTCCAGTATTGCTCCATTCGTGGGATGGAGCGTCTTGAAAGCCGAGATCATGTGCGGGAGCAATGCATCGGAACGTGCGAGCACCTCGACCCTCAAGTTAGGCGCGTCGGCTTCCTGTGCTTTCAGGCCAGCGGCAGTTGTCGATATCTCCCAGACAACTTCCAATATCCTCGCGAGCTCCTGTGCAAACCGTCCCTTTGAGACCGACTTCTCAATGAATTCTTCCAAGAACCGCTTGGCCTTCTCCTCCGCAGTCGTTAGAGCCGTGAGCTCGGTTTCGAGCGCTGCTCCAATCCTGGGATGTAGATCTTTGAATGCAGACAGCATGTGCGGAAGCAGCGTCTGAGATCGAGCAAGCTCGTGCTCGAAGGTGATCTCCGACATTTCGACGTTCAGATTGGGGACGTTGGCCTCCTGTGCTTTCAAGCCAGCAGCGGTATCCGACATCTCCCCACCGACTTCCGGCGCATCACCGTCTGTGAGAATGACAACAGGCATGCCAAGCCGTTCCTCTCCAAACAGTGGAATGAACGCGTTGAAGTTGATTCCATCCACATTCAGCACCGTCACGGCCGACTCTTTCAGGTTGCCGCCTGCAATCTTGGCCAGCACAGGGAGCAGGAGCGCCTCCGCGATCCCCTCCACCATCAAGATGCGTCTGGCGAAGAACAACTCGCCGCGAGTCGCATCGAGGTATCGCTGGAGCTTCTTCTTGATCGTGTCGTCGATCTCGATGGTGCAGACCGAGACGGCGCCGACCTTGCCACCAACCTCGTGTACGGACACGATCGAATCGATCGGAGCCTGACTGGCTAGAATTGGAGAGTGGCTGCTGGCGATGACCTGAACCTCATTGCCCTCTTGATTGCTGGCGACATCCGCCAGGTGTCGAAGCAGGAGCATCTGCAGTTGTGGGTGCAGATGCGCCTCCGGTTCCTCAACGAGGATTGAACGAAACGAGAGCTGCTTGCTGCGACGGAGTGTGCCCA
>CAZFNT010000172.1:3005-4333 GCA_964520315.1 uncultured Gemmatimonadota bacterium | reverse complement strand
TGTCGCTGATGCGAAGATCAGGTTGTTGTAGCCGAGCCCATTGAGGGCGAATGGAAGCCCTTCGATCTCGGGCTTCAACTCTGCGATGATTCGCCGGAATGTCGGATCGGTGAATATCAGTTCTGTCGTCTGGGTGAGCTCACTACCTGCGATGGCTTCCATCTGCGCATTGATGTCACCTCTGGCATCCTCGATTGGCTTCAGAACGCGGATCTCCTTGTTTGCGTCCTTGGCGATCACTTCGAAGTCTGCTTGCTGGTCTTCCGTGGTGAGGCAATCGACAAGGCGGGACACTTGAGAGTTTTGACCGGGTCGTAGGCCACGTTCCGGGTCACGAAGTGGTTTCAAGTAGATTGTCGCGAGTCGGTCGTAATGATTCGACGGAAGTGATCCACTCTCTGTCTCAGCGCCCCACATTTTCACGTTGCAGCGATTCGTTGTCGTGTTGAACTCGACACGGGCATTTACCTGCATCTCGAACTTGCCATCACCGATATCGACAAGGCACTCCTGGAAGTGCACTTCGTCTTCATCGGTGAGGTCGGTGAACCTGCACGAGGTCTCGATCGGCGCGTGGTCCGTGCCGTTTCGGAAATCGTCTTCAGTCAGATGGAGGGAATCAAAATCCCGGCTTGAGTACAACATGAGACGCAGCGCATCGATGATCGCCGTCTTTCCCGAGTTGTTCTCTCCGACCAGCACCGTGAGGCCGCGGGGGAAATTCACCGTCAACTCGTCGAACTTTCGGAAGTTGCGGATCTGCAGTTCATAGAGCCACATATGCATAACCTCTGGTGCTGGTGTATTCACTCATGCCGCCACCGACTGTCGTGGTTTGAGTCGCATCAAAAAGAGTATTCCGCATGTGGACTCCTGGAACTCCGAGACATCCATCTTGCCGCGTAGGGTGTGCGGCGCCTTTGGTAGCCGGAACTCAAGCTGCGCGAGTGTGAGTTTGTCCGGCTTCATGTCAGATGGCCTCGGTTACTGTGGTTGTATAACGCCTTCGGCATCAGCGGCGGCGCGAAGCGCCGTCCGCTGCATGCCGTTGTTACACAGCCCCTTCCGCAGGTGCACCTGATCCCTTCCCATAATCGACGCCTCCAAAGCGAGTTCGGATGTACTCCTTCGTGCTCTCCGGCGGCAGCTTCACTGTGCCGGGCCCGCTCCGAACGAAGAAGTCGCCGTCCGCTGCCGACTCCATCCCCTTCCACTTGAGGAACACGGGCTCCGGGCTGCGCTGGCAGCTCACCACGCAGACTGTCCTGCCCTGCACGATCTGCACCTTGGGATCGATGCATGTGCCGGCGCGGTCCCCCAGCCCATTG
>CAZFNT010000172.1:1789-2995 GCA_964520315.1 uncultured Gemmatimonadota bacterium | reverse complement strand
ATTGCGGGCGACCTGAGCCAGATGGCGCATGAACTTGTCGTCGTCTTCGAGCTGGTCGCGCTCGATGCCGACGATGGCGCCGTCGTCGGCCACGCCGATCAGGAGATCGCCGCCCTCGGTGTTGAGAAACGCCGCGATCGTCTTGAGAACCGCGTGCGTGACGCCCTTGTCGTCCTTCCGGTCTTCCTTCAGGTTCCAGCGCAGCGTCGACTTGAACTCCAGCGTCTTCGACTCGCCGCGCTGGATCAGCTCCTCGGCGTTGCGGTGGGCGCGCAGGTACTGGTCGAAGAGGAAGTTCTTGATCGCCTCGCCGAAGGCGCGGTCGTCGGTGATGCGCTTGTAGAGGTCGAAGTTCGAATCGACGATCTCCTGGATGACGTGCTCGACCTTCTGGTCGAAGGTGAGCCTGACGTTCTCGCGCGTGTTAACCCGCGCCGCCGCGTCGAGCGCCGCGTCGTCGTCGAGCTTCTCCATCATCTGGCCAAGCGTCACGCGGTGCTCGGGCCCGAGGTTGAGCCCGAAGCGCTCGTTCAGCTCGGCGATGATGCGGGAGAGCGTCTCCAGCTCTTCCCCATCCACCCCGTACCCGCTCTTGGTGCTCACGGGGTCCAGCACGCCCGGCCGGCGCTCCAAGGCGATCTTGCCGCTGCCGGTCCCCTGGATCCGATAGGACTCCATGTCGATGTTCTGCTGCACCTCGCGCGGCAGCTCGGCCCGGTCGGCGGGCAACAGGCGCCGCAGGTACCGCGCGAAGACGTAGAGCTTTTCGAGGTCGGCATCGGCGAACGTGAGCACCTGCGCGAGGAAGGCATAGAGCCGCACGTAGTCCGTGAGCTGACTTCGGAAGCCCTGCTGCTCGTCCTCCGCCAGCGCCTGGAATCGCTCGACCACAGGCGCGAGCGCGCCGTACAGGCGATCCTGCGTTGCCTTGGGGTCGAAGTAGACCGCTGCGAAGGCGTCCACGTCGGTCTCGGTGTAGACCGGGAAGGCGGCCAGCCGCGTCTGGATCTCGTAGAGCAGGTTCGGATCGGTCGCCTCCGAGAGCAGCGTCGTCTCGTAGTAGGGCTCGAAGGCGGCCTTGATCTCGTCGGACTCGTTGGCGAAGTCGAGCACCATCGCGCCCTTCTTCTCGGGCGGGAGCGTGCGGTTGAGGCGCGAGAGCGTCTGCACTGCGTTCACGCCGCCCAGCTTCTTGTCCACGTACAT
>CAZFNT010000172.1:0-1779 GCA_964520315.1 uncultured Gemmatimonadota bacterium | reverse complement strand
AGCCGGTCTGGAACTTGTTGGCGACGATCAGGAAGCGGTACTCGGGGCGCGCGAAGGTCCTTGCGGTCTGAGCCTCGCTGATCGTCTGGGGCGCGCCCTCCGAGTTCATTCTCGACTCCGTGTAGTCCTTCCCCCCATCCTTCACGGTTCCGGAGAAGGCCACCAGGGCCTTGAACGCGTAGCCTCTCTCCGCGAGGTACTTGTCCACCGCCAGCCTGTAGCGCACGGCGTGCAGACGTGAGCGTGTGACGATCATGGCCTTGGCCCTGCCGCCGATCTCGCCCTGCACCTTGGCGGCGAAGTGCTCGACGCAGATCCTCACCTTCTCGCCGATCGCGTGCGGGTGCAGCTCCACGAAGGATTTCAGCAGGTACTCGGCTTTCTTCTTGTCGTAGCGCGGGTCGTCCTCGACCTTCTTCAGGATCCGCCAGTAGGCCTTGTAGGTCGCGTAGTTCGCGAGCACGTCGAGGATGAACCCCTCCTCGATCGCCTGGCGCATGCTGTAGAGGTGGAAGGGCGCGAACTTCCCGTCGGCGCGCTTGGTGCCGAAGAGCTCCAGCGTCTTGGGCTTGGGTGTGGCCGTGAACGCGAAGAGCGAGAGATTGGGGACGTGGCCGCGTTTGACAGCCTCCGCCAGAGCGAGATTGTCCACGTCGTCTTCGCCTGACTCGGACTCCGCATCCTCGCGCTCGGCATCGCCCAGGTCCCCGGTTGCGAGGATGGCCTTGAGCGGCTTGGTGCTCTCCCCCGACTGCGACGAGTGCGCCTCGTCGACGATCACCGCGAAGCGCTTCCCCGGCAGCTCGCCGATGTCCTTGGCGATCACCGGGAACTTCTGGAGCGTGGTGACGATGATCGTCTTCCCCGACTCGAGCGCCTGCTTGAGCTGGCGCGAGGTCTTGTCGATGTTCTCGACCACGCCGAGCTGCTGCTCGAACTGGCGCATCGTGGTCTGGAGCTGGCGGTCGAGGATGCGCCGGTCGGTGATGACCACGATCGAGTCGAAGACGCGCCGGTCGCTCGCGTCGTGGAGCGTCGCGAGCTGGTGGGCGAGCCAGGCGATGGTGAAGCTCTTGCCGCTGCCGGCCGAGTGCTGGATCAGGTAGCGCCGTCCCGCGCCAACCGCGCGCGCGTCCGTCACGAGCCTGCGCGCGCAGTCGAGCTGCTGGTAGCGCGGGAAGATCAGGAAGCGCTTGCCGGTCTTGCGCCCCTTGTCGTCCTCCTCCTCGACCTCGTGGATGAACTGGCGCACGAGGTCGAGCACACTGTCGCGGGCCCAGGTCTCTTCCCAGAGATAGGCGGTCGCGAACCCCTTGTGCGTGGGCGGCACGGGCGGGTTGCCGGCGCCGCCGTATTTCCCCTTGTTGAAGGGTAGGAAGCGCGTCTTCGGGCCCGCGAGCCGGGTGGTGACGTAGACGAGATCCGGGTCCACCGCGAAGTGGGCGAGGCAGCGGCCGTAGGCGAGCAGCGGCTCGCGCGGGTCGCGGTCGGTCTGGTACTGGCGGATGGCGTCCTCGACATCCTGGCCGTTGAGCGGGTTCTTGAGTTCGGCGGTGAAGATCGGGATGCCGTTCAGGAAGAGCACGAGGTCAAGGCTCTTCTCGTTCTTTGTGCTGTAGTGCACCTGGCGCACCACGGCGAAGAGGTTCGCCGCGTGCAGCCGCCGCGTCTCCTCGTTGAGCCCGCTCGCGGGGCGGAACCAGGCAAGCCGGAACTTGCAGCCCGAGTCTTTGAGGCCGTTGCGCAGCACGTCAAGCGCACCGCGGCGCTCAATCTCGG
>CAZFNT010000171.1:1096-8106 GCA_964520315.1 uncultured Gemmatimonadota bacterium | reverse complement strand
CGATCCATCGTGTCGGCCGATCGAGGCCGGCGAACGATCGCGGCAGTAAGAGCGCGGCTGCCGCGGCGATCAGAAGCGTGAAGCCGGCGATCATGGCCGGCAGAGAAGCAAGTTCGGCTCAGCGTTTCGAACCGGCTCCGCGGTTCCGGCGCGGATCATCTGCTCCGCGGCGACGGCCACCATCGTGCCGTTGTCTGTGCACAGCTCCGGTGGACTCGTGATTAGTCGTGCCCCGATAGAATCCAACGCAGCCTCGAGTTCCGCGCGCAAGCGTGTGTTCGCCGCTACACCTCCGGCCAGTACGACGCGACTCAAGCCTTCGCGATCGGCTGCCAACACAGTCTTCTTCACTAGCACGTCTACGACCGCCTCCTGGAAACTGGCCAGTAGATCGTCTCGCTCATCGTCCCCCAGCGGCCCTCCGGCGTCGTCGTTTCGAGCTTGCACATGTTGGGCGACCGCGGTCTTGAGGCCGCTGAATGAGAAGTCGAAATTGCCCTTGGGCTTGAGCATGGCGCGCGGGAACCGGACCGCAGCCGGGTTGCCATTGCCGGCGAGCTGATCGATGATCGGCCCGGCGGGAAAAGGAAGCTCGACGAGCTTGCCGACCTTGTCGAAAGCCTCGCCCGCCGCGTCGTCGCGTGTCGCGCCCAGGATCCTCATGTCGCCGGTGCCGTCCATTCGGACGAGCTCGGTGTGGCCACCGCTGACGAGAAGGCCGAGCAGCGGCCATTCCAGCTCCGGCTCGTGAGATCGGTGAGCCAGCAGATGGGCATGAAGGTGGTTCACGGCGATCGTCCTGATGCCGCGAGCAAGCGAGAGGCCCTGCGCGAAGCTCACGCCCACGAGCAGCGACCCGACCAGCCCCGGACCATGGGTCACGGCGATAGCGTCGATCTCGTCGAGCGAGACATCGGCTTTCTCGAGCACGGCACGGACCGCCGGCAACACTTGCCGTAGATGATCGCGAGAGGCAAGCTCCGGTACGATGCCCCCGTACCTCTCATGGATCGTCTGTGTGGCGGTCCACGTCGCACGGATTCGAACTCCGTCTTCGACAACAGCCGTGGCGGTGTCGTCACACGAGGATTCTATGCCTAGAATCAGGCTCACGGCACGGTCTTCGGCCGGAGCGAACTCTGAGAAGCGGTATTGCGTTCTTCGTCGCTCGCCCTCGGTGTCAGCGTGATCTTGAACGTTCGCGGCTGCGCCGCGCGAATCGACACACGCTCGATGAGTGGAATCTCGGCCGTTGCGGAGTAGACCCCTCCGCTTCGGAAAGGACGAAGATCGACAAAGGGCTCCAGCTCCTCCTCGTCCACCGATTCGATGACATCCGCCGGCCCCGCCAGTGTCACCGTCAGCTCGTTCGAATCGATTCCCACATCCAGTCCCGCCGGCTTGTTGACGAAACGGACTGGAAGCGACACAAAGGTTCTCTCGATGATCGGTGAGAGCGTCAATTGCACTCTCACGCCATCCCGATTGCATCGAGTATGGTGATCCAGTCGCGAGAGATCGAGAGGTGCATCGATTTCGATCGTTACACTCCGTTTCTCCGGCGAGATCGATACCGACTCATCCGGACCGGACTCAGATGGAAAGGTCACTTGCAACTCTCGCACCTCCGGATGGATGAGTGCGGTCTTGATGGATCGGACTGTACCTAGAGATGACAGAGGCCCGATCAGCTCCAAGGAATCCGGGATTACCGTGACCGACGTCATGATCGCGATCTCGGAGAATCGATCAGCTTCGATGAATGGAACGACCGGCACCATTGAGCGCACCAGAGTTTCGATATCCAGCGTGATGTTCGTAGGTTCCAACACGGGGCCGAAGCGGATCGACTTGTTTCTCGGAATGGCGATCTGCGGACCCAGGCCGGGAACCAGGGTGACTCGGATGTGATCCTGAGTGGGCGATTCGACGAAGTGCGTCGAGACCGGCGAGAAGCGATGTTCTCCGGCGGGGAGTGCCGACACGTCGACTATTAGGGGAAGCTCATCGGGAGAGTGACGCAGTAGCGACTTGCCTGTTCCTTCGACTCTCAATCTCCACTTAGACGAAGGAGAGATCGACACGATTTCGTCATCGGTCAAGCCCACGATTCGTGGCTGCAGTCGAATTTCAGTTTCGGCGATCCGCTCCGTCGCGATATGGAGCCAAAGAACGATCGCGATGAAGATCGAAGCGATCAGCATCCCTCTGTTGTCCGGCTGCAAACCGCTCACCCGGCCCCCTCCACCTCTAACCCGTGGTCGAGCAGCAGAGCCGTCGTCACTCCTCGTCCCCGCACAGTGCGTCCTTCCCTCACCACGTGCGACGACCCGCACGAGGGTGAGCCATCCTTCAGAATCGCCCTTTTCGCGCCCACTTCGAGCGCGGTCGCCAGCACGCGGCGTGCTCCTCGCTCGAACTCTTCGGTTACGTCGCCACCATCGTGCGCCCGGAGCACGCGCGCGCCGCCTCTCCAGACGTCGTCGCCGCCCCCGCCAACCAGATGAGCGGCGGGTCTGGGAGTGGGCAGCCCCCCCAACTCCTCGGGGCAGATAGCGACCACCGGTTGGTCCCGCAAAGCCTCGCTGAGAGCGGGATCTTCAGAGTGCCCACCATCGTAGCGGCAGCGCGCACCGAGAAGGCAGGCGCTCACGACGAGCGAGTCACCGGCCGAGGGATCCCCGGCGTGCTCGCTCATCTGGAGACCAGAAGCTGTGAGACGGTCGCGGCGGCGACCAGCTCGGCGAGAAGGCCCGATTTCTCCGATGCCTTTTCGATGGCGGTTCCCACTACGACAAAAGCGGCGCCCCCGCGAACGCTTGCCTCGACCTGTCTTGGAGAGCGAATCCCGCCCCCGACGATCAGCGGGATCTCGATCGTCTTGGCGACCGCGCGGATCAGCTCGAAGGGTATCGGTTGTTTCGCACCGCTGCCGGCGTCCATGTAGATGAGCTTCAGCCCCAGCAGCTCTCCGGCCAATGCGTGCGCAGCCGCGAGATCGGGCTTGTCTCTCGGCAGCGGTATCGTATTGCTCATGAACTGGACCGACGTGATCCCCCCGGAGTCGACCAGCATATAGCCCGTCGGTAGCACATCGAGCCCCAAGCGCTTTATTGCCGGGGCGAAGCGCACATGCTCACCGATCAAGAGCTCGGGATTGCGCCCAGAGATCAGAGAGAGCAGGAGAATGGCGTCCGCATCGGCGGACAGTTGAGCGCCGGAGCCAGGGAAGAGAACGACCGGAAGCCGACACGCTTTGCGGCATGCGCGGACGGTTTCCTGGAAGCCGTCTGAAGCCATGAAGCTCGACCCGACCAGAATCGCTTTGACGCCGCATGCGGCGGCGTGAGAGACACGCTTCTCGATCTCCCGGAGCTTGTGTCGATCGGGGTCGACCAGAAGCAGCACGCCGCCGCTCCGATGCGGCATCGTTCGGTCGATGACCGCGCCGAATGAACGCCGTTCTGCTTTTCGTTTGCTCATTTCGATTCCCCCACAGCAGCCTCCCATCGATCCCTCGCCCTCGCGATCACTTCGAGAAGACGCGAGGCGTCCTTCCCCCCCGATTGAGCCATATGCGGCTTGCCTCCGCCTCCGCCCCCCATCAACCCACCGAGCTCCTTGGCCAAGGGGCTCGCGTTCAATCCCGCCGCGATCCCCGCGTCGCTCAAGAACGAGATTACGACAGGTTTGTCGTCTACGACGGTTCCGATAGTGCCGGAGCGACTTCGGCGCTCCCCATCCACGAAGTCACGGAACGCCGGCACGCTCGTGAAGCCGTCCACAACGCCGCTGACGAACTCCAGCCCATTCCAAACATCGGTTTGAAGCGCCTTGTTGGCCGTACCACTCGCGGCTTCGATCTGCAGCGCGTCGACCCTTTTGCTCAACCGCCGATTCTGCGTGAGCAAGCTCTCGACCCGCTCGGGAACCTCGTCGAGACCGACCTTGAGCATTGTCGCGGTTTTCGCGAGGCTTCCGCGGGACATCTGCACGTGGGCAAGCGCCGCCCGGCCGGTTAGCGCCTCGATACGTCTGACCCCCGCCGCGATGCCCCCTTCCGACATAAGAAGAAAGGGCCCGATCTCTCCCGTCGAACGACAGTGGGTTCCGCCGCAGAGCTCGGCGCTGATCCCAGCTCCGATTCGCACCACCCGCACGTCGTCGCCGTACTTCTCCCCGAATAGAGCCGTGGCGCCGCTGTTGATAGCCTCGTCGTAGCCCATCGATTCCGGGCTCACCGCGTATCCCCTCAGGATCGCTTCGTTGACGTCGCGTTCGATCCGGCTCAATTCGGCCTTTGACAAAGCCTCGTAGTGCGTGAAGTCGAAGCGCAGCCGATCCGGAGCAACGAGCGATCCGGCCTGATTCACATGCTCGCCCAGATTCGCGCGCAGGTAGGTTTGCAGCAAATGCGTCGCGGTATGGTTGCGCTCGATATCGCTTCGCCGCTCGCCATCCACCTTGGCCGCGACCTCATTCGACTCGCAGCTCGGCTCACCTCCTTCGAGGCGACCCGAGTGAACGATCATCTTCTCTATGTAGAAAGTGTTCTCGACTCGCAGACTCCAAGAGTCACCGGTGATTGTGCCGGCGTCCCCGACTTGCCCCCCCGACTCCGCGTAGAAAGGTGTCTCATTGAGCACCATCCAAACCTCGTCGTCGCCCTCCTTCCTCCAACGCAAGACGCGAGAATCGGTCCGCTCGCTCTCGTAGCCACGAAAGCCAGACCCATCCCCCGGCTCCAGCTCATTCCATTCGTACCCCTCCATCGCCGCCGACCCCAGCTTGGTGGCCGCGCGCGATCGAGCCCGCTGCGCTTCCAAGTGAGCCTCGAACCCCTCCATGTCGACTGAGATCTCCCTCTTCTGAGCGATCTCCTGAATGACGTCGACCGGTAAACCGTCGGTATCAGACAGCTTGAAGGCGGTGGCGCCATCGAGCTCCTCCCCACCCTCGCGATCGAGCCAGCGTTGCAGATTGTCGATCCCTCGCTCGAGAGTGCGACCAAAGCCTTCCTCTTCAGCGCGCACGATCCGCTCGATATGTTCACGGCGCTCGCCGAGCTCCGGATAGGCCGCGCCCATCGAGTCGACCACGTTGCCGACCAGTCGATGAAGCGCCGGCTCCCTCAGCCCCAGGAAGTACGAATGGCTGATCGCGCGCCGCAGAATCCGCCGCAGCACGTAGCCGCGCCACTCGTTCGACGGAAAAACGTTGTCCGCGACCAAGAAAGACGCCGTGCGAATGTGGTCGGCGATGACCCGAAAATAGAAACCCTCTTCGGTATCGGCACGGTATGGCGCGCCGACCAGCTCCGAGATCCCCGAGAAGAGCGAGGCGAAGAGGTCGGTCTGCCAAGTCGTTGTGACCCCTTGCACCGCGCAACACATGCGCTCCAAGCCCATCCCGGTATCGATCGACGGGCGCGGCAGAGGCGAAAGCGTGCCGCCGGTCGCCCGATCCGATTCCATGAAAACCAGGTTCCATATCTCGACAAACCGGTTCCCATCCGATTTCGGGTCGGCGGGCGAAGTACCAGGCCCAGCCTCCTCACCAAAATCGTAGTGGATCTCAGAACAAGGCCCACATGGCCCGGTCTCGCCCATCGCCCAAAAATTGTCCGTCGCATCCATCTTCTGAATGCGCTCATCGGGTAGTCCGGCGATCTTCTTCCAGAGTGTCGCGGCCTCGTCATCCTCTTCGAAGACAGTGATCCACAGGCGTTCCCGGTCGAGGCAAAAGCCCTCGATCAGTAGCTCCCACGCGTACACGATCGCTTGCTCTTTGAAGTAGTCCCCGAATGAGAAGTTGCCCAGCATCTCGAAGAAAGTGTGGTGCCGAGCGGTTCGCCCCACATTCTCGAGATCGTTGTGCTTTCCACCGGCCCGCACACATTTCTGCGATGACGCCGCCCGAGTGTAGTCCCGAACATCGTTGCCGAGGAACACATTCTTGAACTGGTTCATTCCGGCGTTGCTGAAGAGCAAGGTCGGATCGCCGTGTGGAACGAGCGGAGCGCTCGCCACGACTCTATGCCCCTTGCTTTCGAAGTAGCTCAGAAACTGCCGCCGGACATCGGCGCTCGTTCGCATGTATCTCCTTTGAAGCAGGTCATCCCTTGGCGGGGGGGGTATCTTCGGGCGAGGGCTTCGGGGCGGTCAGACCGAGCCGATCGCGGATCTCGGCCTCGATTCTGTCGGCGATGTCGGTGTTCTCTTTCAGAAATCGCATCACCCCTTCGCGGCCTTGGCCGATCCGCTCCGAGCCATAGGAGTACCAAGTTCCACTTCGTGTGAGCGCGCTGTACTCGAGCCCCATATCGATCAGAGTGCCCTCCTTCGAGAAGCCCTCATTGTAGATGATGTCGAACTCGGCCTTCCGGAAAGGGGGAGCGATCTTGTTCTTGACCACCTTCACCCTCGTTCTGTTCCCCGTGACCTCGTCCCCCTTCTTGATCGCGGCGATCCGCCGCACGTCGAGCCGGACCGACGCATAGAAGCGAAGAGCACGCCCACCGGGCGTCGTCTCGGGATTGCCGAACATCACGCCGATCTTCTCGCGAATCTGGTTCGTGAAGACAACGATGCACTTAGAGCGACTGATGCTGCCCGAGAGCTTGCGAAGCGCCTGCGACATGAGGCGAGCCTGGAGCCCGACATGCACGTCGCCCATCTCGCCCTCGATCTCGGCCTTCGGCACCAGCGCCGCCACCGAATCCACGACCACCACATCGACCGCCCCGCTCTTGACTAGGATGTCGGCGATCTCGAGCGCCTGCTCCCCGTGGTCCGGCTGAGAGATCAACAGGTCGTCCACATTGACACCGAGCTTGCGCGCATACACCGGATCGAGCGCATGCTCAGCGTCGATGAACGCCGCCCGCCCCCCCTTTTTCTGCGCTTCGGCGATCACATGGAGCGTCAGCGTCGTCTTTCCCGACGATTCCGGGCCGAAGACTTCGACCACCCGACCGCGGGGTAAGCCCCCCACGCCGAGGGCGATGTCGA
>CAZFNT010000171.1:0-1086 GCA_964520315.1 uncultured Gemmatimonadota bacterium | reverse complement strand
ATCGATCGCGAGCGAGCCGGTCGAGATCACCTCCATTCTCTGCTCGGCTGCGTCGCCAAGGCGCATGATGGCGCCTTTGCCGAACGCCTTTTCGATCTGAAGGATGGCGTCATCGATGGCCCGTTCCCGATGGTTCGTGGGAGCGGTGGACCTCTTGGGAGCGGCAGTCTTCATGTTGGTCTCTTTCTCTTTTCAGATGTTCCCGACCTCCACGGACGGACCGGCAGGCCACCCGGGCGGTCGAGATCTCAGCAAGGATATCGCGGCGGCGGCTCCGTCCGCGATCTCGGTCTTCGTTTCTATCGCAGGGGACCGGAATCAGGGCTCCCTACAGCGCCCCAGGCGGCGTCGCAACCCGTCGATCAGCGCCTGCGCGGCCCTGAACTTGATCGCGCCGCGGTCACCGGGGATCTGCGCCCGTCGCGCCGTGGTCCCGTCGTCCCCGGCGATCGCGATCCACACTGTCCCCACCGGCTTCCCTTTTGTTCCCCCGCCCGGCCCCGCGATCCCCGTCGACGCCAGCCCGAAGCTCGCTCCCGAGATCTCCCGCACCCTCTCCGCCATCTTTCTCGCGACGGCCTCGCTCACCGCCCCTTCCCGCGCCAAAGTCTCGGCCGCCACCCCCAGAATCCGCATTTTGGCCTCGTTCGAGTAGGTCACGACCCCCTCGAGCACGTAACGAGACGCACCCGGCACGTCGGTCAGCCGGCTGAGCGCCAGCCCCCACGTGCACGACTCGGCCACCGCGACCGTCGCCCCCGCATCGAGCAACATCCGCCCCACGACCTTTTCGAGCCGCTCACCCTTCTCGGAGTAGATCAGATCACCCAGCCGCCCGCGAATCTTCGCCTTCTCGCTCTCGAGCACCGCCGCGCTCGGAGCACTCAAGACCAGCTCCACTCCCCCCAGCGCCGGCAGAAAAGCCAGTCCCGCCGGGTCGGCCGGCAGGCCCCCCAGAAGATCGGCGAGCTTCGACTCCGTAATCCCGATCGTGAGCAACTGTGCCACTTCGAGCGGTGGGGGGGGGGGGGGGGGGCGGGGGGTGGGGGGGGGGGGGGGGGGGGGGGGGGGGGGGGGGGGGGGGGG
>CAZFNT010000170.1:2299-8134 GCA_964520315.1 uncultured Gemmatimonadota bacterium | reverse complement strand
GATCGAGGGGTCTCCGGAGCAGATCGAGCTACACTATCTGGTCTACGGTTTCGACGAGAGCGTGCGCACATCTTACATCGACGCGGATCGAGCGTTTATCTCTCCCGCCAGTCTGTTCATGTGGGCTGATGGACGGGCGCATCTGCCGCATATTATCGACTTTGTGCTGCCTGAGTCGTGGCGGCGGGTTTCCACGGCTCTGGAACGGGAAGAAGGCACTGAAACAACGTACAGGGCGGTCGATTTCGACGATCTGGTCGATTCCCCAGTGATGCTTGGCAATCAGAGTGTAGCCGAATTCAGCGTGCGTGGCGTGCCGCACTCTCTGGCGCTCAGCGGCCACAGCGAGATCTCGCTCAAGGCGCTCTTGCCGGACCTGAAACGTATTACTGAAACGGTGTTGGATATGTTCGGCGGAGCACCGTACGAACATTACACCTTCTTGGTTCATGTGAGCGGCGATGGCTTCGGTGGACTGGAGCACCATAATTCATGCGCGCTGCTCTTGTCTCGTTATGCGCTCGTCTCGGAGGATCAGTATTGGCGCCGGTGGCTTTCTCTTGCCTGTCACGAGTTCTTCCACGTCTTCAATGTGAAGCGAATTCGACCGCATACCTTCTCCAATTTCGACTACACGCAGGAGACCTATACCCGGCTCTTGTGGGTCGCCGAAGGTATCACCGCTTACTACGACAATCTGCTGGTCATGCGATCCGGACTCATCACGCCCCGACAGCTTCTGGATCTATTCGGGGAGAAGATCGGTCGGTTGATGAAGGCGCCCGGGCGAAGAGTGCAAACTCTCGAGGACGCATCGTTCGACGCCTGGATCAAGTTCTATCGTGCCGATGAGGAATCAGCCAACTCGACCGTTTCGTACTACCTCAAGGGCAGCCTCGTGACCTGGATGCTCGACTTCGAGATCAGGCGCATCACCGGCGGTCTGCGCAGCATGGACAATGTGATGCGCCGTCTTTTTCGTGACTACAAGGGAGACGACTACAGCGGCGTGAATCGCGCCAGTTTTAGCGATGTGGTCGATGCCGTCGCCGGGGAATCGATGCAAGAGTTCTTTGATACGTACGTGCGCGGTACGGATGAGATCGATTTCGAGAGGCACCTGGCGCCTTTCGGGCTGCGGGTGGTGCCGGGGTGGAAGCGGGCTCAGGGCGACGGGCCGCCACCGGGAGGGCAGATCGGAATCGATGTGCGAGACGAGCCGGGCCGGGCGATTGTCAGTCGGGTTCGCGTTGGAACCCCCGCGGCCCGCGAGGGGGTCTATGTCGGCGACGAGATCATCGCCATCAACGGGCACAGGGCGTGGACCGAAGAGGGGCTGCGGGAGCGGTTCATGGAACGTGAATCGGGGCAGAGAATCCGAATCACTCTTGCGCGGCACGGAATGCTGCGCGAGGTGGAACTGGTGCTGGCGCCTTGGCCGGCGGATCGGTATCGCGTCGAGCCGGCGGAGTCGCCCTCCGAAGAGGCACTGGGGTTTCTTCGTGGGTGGTTAGGGGAGGATTTGGAGACGTTGGGGATTCCATGAGGCGGCCCGAGGTGTCGATGGAAGGGCCGCTCGAGGAGCACCGATCCGCGGTCGACACCCGAGGCTTTCTCATGGATGGAACGTTGGCTAGAAGGAGCGGTCACTGCCCTGGCTCAGGCGCAGGCCGGCTGCGCCGGGTCGGTGCTCTTTTCGAGCATCCACGCCGATCCACGCTCTGGCGAGATTGACACGCGCCTTCTCGGAGCCGAGCTCTGCGGCGCGAGTGTACGCCTCGGACGAGGCCGTTCGGTCGCCGCAACGTTCGAAGGCGACCCCGAGGTTGTTCTGCACGACCGCCTGATCGGGGAGGAGCTCCGCCGCTTGCTCCAATAGGGCGCAGGCTCCCACCGCGTCGTTGTTCTGGAGCTTCAGGTAGCCGAGGTTGTTCAGGGTCCAACCGTCCGACGGCTCGATATCGAGGGAGCGTTCGTAGTCGAGTGTCGCTTCCTTCATCGCGCCGAGCGTGTGGTGGACTCTTCCGAGCACCCGCCAGGATTGGGCGTCGCCGGGATCGATCTCCGTTGCTTGCTGAGCGGGCGTGAGGGCGGAGTCAGGCCGGGCGCGATCGAGCTCGACGCGGGCGAGGTTGCGGTGGGCCTTGACGAGGGTCGGCTGGATCTTGATCGCCCGCTGGTAGTCGTTCGCCGCGGCCTCGAGGTCGCCGCTGCGGTGCTCCGCAAGCGCGCACATGTAGTAGCCCCAGGGGTTGCCGGGGTGCTCGTCGCGGTAGACGGCGAACTGCTCGATTGCCTCCGCGAAGTCGCCGGATCGAAACGCCTTGGTGCCGGCCTCGTAGCTCCCGATCTGCGCCGTGGCGGTGGTCGTGAGAAGCAGGAGCGCCAGGCCGGTTTGGTGCAGCGTGTTGAGATGAGACATGGTGTTCTCCGGGTGTGGGCAGCAGCCGCGAAAGGGAGGAGATCTCCGAAGCGGGGCTGGTCTGGACCTGGGTTGTGAGGTCCGTTGCATGCCCTGTTCGCAAGACGACGGCCATGGCCGTGGCGCCGGCGTAATTGGCTGAGGAGTAGCGAGTTGCGCGGCTCGGCTGGTCTTGGTGAGCGTCGAAACGTGTCTCAGTGGACACGAGCGCTGTGTATTCCTAGTCGCGCTTGATCCCGAGCCGCCGCATTATCTTGAGCAGACTCGCGTGGTCCGCGAGGCTGAGCTCGCGTGCGGCGTGCGTTACATGGCCCTCGTGCCGCGCGAGGGCGTTGAGCACGATGGTGCGTTCCGCCGCCTCACGCCGCTCTCGGAAGCTGCCGGTGGTCGTGTCGACACGAGGCGGCGCGGAGGCGGTCGAGGGGGCGATCGAGTCGATCTCTTCGCCCTCGCACTCGACGACGAGCCGCTCCACTGTGTTGCGCAGCTCGCGAACATTGTTGCGTCTCCAGTCGCGCCGCTCCAGAGATAACAACACTACCCTCGAGAATCGCTTCTGCCGCATGCCGAAACGCTCGCAGATCGATGTAAGGAACATTGTCGCTAGCTCCGCAACATCGCCCGGGCGCTCGGCGAGCGGCGGAACGTGTATCGAGTGCACATCGAGACGGAAGAGTAGATCCTCGCGAAAACGTCCCTCGGATGCCTCCTGCTCTAGATCTTTGTGGGTGGCCGCAACCACGCGTGTGTCTACTTCGATAGCCTTGGTGCCACCGAGCCGGCTCACCGTGCCGCTCTCGAGCACCCGCAGCAGCTTGGCCTGGGCGTAGGGGGGCAGGTCGCCTATCTCGTCGAGCAGGAGCGTGCCTTTCGATGCTGCTTCGAAGGCGCCGGCACGGGTGCGCTCCGCACCTGTGAAAGCGCCACGTTCATGACCGAAAAGCTCGCTCTCGACGAGATTCTCGGGCAAGGCGGCGCAATTCAGAGCGACATACGCCTCCTTCTTGCGCCCGCTCTGCCGGTGTAGCTCGGCGGCCACGAGCTCCTTTCCACTGCCGCTCGGACCGAGGACCAACACGGGGCTAGGGATCGGCGCCAGTCGCGCGATTCGCTGCCGGAGCTTCTCCATCGTCTCGCTCGATCCGATCAGGGCAGATCCGTCCTCATTCCTCTCGCGCAGAATACGCACCTCGCCGCGCAAGCGACCCCGCTCCA
The DNA here is from genome assembly GCA_964520315.1 of uncultured Gemmatimonadota bacterium. Taxonomy (GTDB): domain Bacteria. The sequence goes on along the minus strand of CAZFNT010000170.1, from coordinate 4,497 downwards.
GCGCGTTCGCTACCTCTTGGGCCACCCGCTCCATCGGCTCGTTTTTGTCGATGAATCCGTCGGCGCCGAGCCGCACGGCGCGCACGCAGCGCTCGTAGTCACCCGTGCCGGTGTAAACGATTACCGGCACATCGATGCCCCGATGCCGTAGCGTGGCGAGCACCTCGAAGCCGTCGACCAGCGGCATCTCCAGGTCGAGGATCACGCAGTCGGCCGTGGCGCTATCGAAATAGGCGATTCCATCGGCGCCGCTCGTGGCGATTTCGACCTCGTGGCCACCGAGGCGCATCAGGTCCTCGGCGTATTGACGGGCCAATGCTCTCACATCGTCCACGATCAGGATTGTGCTCATTGCGTTCCTTCCGCGGGGAAGAGGACCGAGAAGGTGGCGCCATGCCCTGGGGCGCTCCGCAGCTCCACCCTGCCTTCGAAGTCCGCTACCAGGCGCTGAACGATCGCCAAGCCCAGGCCGGTTCCCTCGGCGCGCGTTGTGAAGAAGGGTTCGAAGATCCGCGTCCGGTCCTCCGGCGCGATTCCCGGACCGCTATCCGCCACACTCAGGCGGGTACACCCATCGGCGCTTCGCTCGAGCGTCACTTGCACGGAGCCGCGATCGCCAGCGGTCGCTTCCAGCGCGTTTCGAATCAGGTTCTCGGCGATTCTGCGAAGCCCGGTGCGATCGGCGAGGACCTTCGGGAGATCGGGCGCCAGATCGAGCTCGATCCCTTGTTCGGCTCCGATAGCCAACGCGGCCGCCTGAACCGCCTCGGCGAGATCGCTCGGCTCTCGCCGCGTCGGAGCGCGCATTCGGCCATAGCCGTGGGCCAGCTCCTCCAGATAGGCCAGTCCGCCATGCAGCGTCTCTTCGCGCGCTCGATACGACTCCGCCAAGCGCTCGGGCTCCGATTCGGCCACCTGGGTCAGATGCCTGAGCGCGTTGCGGATCGGCGCGATTCCGTTTCGCACATCGTGGTTCACCTGCCGGGCGACCTCGCCTAGAGCCGCCTTCCGCTCCGCGAGCGTCAGCCGGCGCGATCGGTCGCGCAGCCGATCGAGCATCGCGGCGAGTAGGTTCTGGAGCGTCCCGATCTCGTCGTCACCACCCCTGCCGAAGTGCACCTGGGAATCCTCGAGATCGGCGCGACGCGCCACATTCGCCAGATGAGCGAGGGGCTCGCTGATCCGCCGCGACTCGACCCACGCCGCTGCCAGCGTGCCCAGCGCCGCCAACGCCAGCAGGAGCATGAGCGCCGCGTCCAGTCGGCGCAAGGCCGCCGAAAGCGGCTCCTCGGAGTGGACCACCCAGAGGATCGCCGTCCCGTCGCTCGACTCGATCGCCGCTCGGGTTGCGAACCGCGACTCGCGAAGCAAGCCCGGCGTCGGGGCGATCTCCGTTGCCGTTGAGACCAGGCGGCCACCGGATTCGAGCACCAGCACCATCTCCGAAGCTATGGCCAACCCCTCCAGCCATCGCTTTCCGGCTTCGACCCCAGCGATCAGATGGAGTGTTCGATTCTCGATCCGGACCGAGTCGACGTGCGTGGTCGCCAGAAACCCGCCCGAAGGACGCTGGAGCTCGACGAGGAGAGGGTGTCCGCGGCGATCGATCAGGGCGTGGACGAGCTCGCCCGCTTGCTTGCCGAATTCGTTGCGAAAGTGGCCCGAGCTGATGATCTCACCCTCGGCATCGACGATCTGGAGCGCGTCTATCCCGGCAAGGCGCATCGCTCGGCCCGCATAGTCGAGTGTGTGTCTCGATCGCTCCTGAGCGGAGTCCCCGGCGAAGGGTCGATCGCGAACGATCTCTTCACTCAACGCCCTGAGCCGCGCCTGGATCTCGCCCGAGACCCCGGCCATCTCAGCCAGAGCGGCCTCGGAAAGGCGCTTGGTGCGATCCTGATAGAGGTCGCCCAGCTCGTTTGCCGCCACCCGTCGAATCCCGAATCCCACCAGCGCCAAGGGGGCGATCACGAGCCCCACGAACGCGAGTCCGACCCTGCGCCGGAGCTTCACCGGCCCTCCCCTCGACCGATGCGATCGAGGCGCAGGCCACCCCCGTGCACCAATCTCAAGCCGCGCAGCTCCGGTGCCGCCACCGCCGCCGCGCCACAGCGCACGAGACCGACCAGTGTCGTCCCCTCTTGGGCCCAGGCGATTCGCCCCTCGGAGCGCAGGAAGGTGGTGTTGGCGACCAACGT
>CAZFNT010000170.1:0-2289 GCA_964520315.1 uncultured Gemmatimonadota bacterium | reverse complement strand
GAGAGCGCCCCGACTCCACCGCTCTTGAGCGCGACGATGAACGCTTCGGCATCTCCCGTCTTCAGGCTTCTGCGGAATTCGGCGGGGGGGAGACCGATAGCGGCCCAGCTCCGCTCAGGATCGTGCCGGGAAGCCAATGCGGCGAGTCGCTCGGCCAGTTCCCGCGCCGTGGCATCTCTCCAGTTGAAGGCGATGCCGGGGCCGGAGTGGGGCGCCATCCGTCCCCCCCGTCTCGGTCGCTCGGCTGCCCACTCCGGTATGCCCGCAAGGGGATCGACCCCCGCGAAGCAGACCTCTCCGCCCTCGGGTCGGCCGATCGACTCGGCGGCGGGCACCGCTGGTGCGCGCACGACGAGTTCCGCCATCTCGGCGCGCACCGAATCGTCGATCCACTCGCCTCTCGCCGGCTCACCTCCCCGCGGGCCCGCCAACCAGGCGTAAGTGCGGTCCTCCGGCATCGAAAGCACCGAGTGGGAGCCCCGCTCCCGCAGATCGTCGATCACCTCGCGGTCTCTGGAGACAACCAGATCGGCTCCCTCGGCGAGCAGCTCTCGTGCATCTTCGTTCGGACGCACCAGCACACGCAATGCGGACCAGGGCGGATTCCAACTGTGGGCGTTCGGCTCCAGCAGCAGCTCCGCCGGTCGCCAAGAGTCTGGAAGGGGTCGGGCGCATCCGGTGCCGATCGGAGCTCCACGTGGTTCGAGCGGGGGGCGAAGCACCGAAAGGGCTGGGTGGCAGAGGAGGAGCGGCATGTGGGGGCAAGGGGAGGGCAGCGCGATGCGCAGGCTGAGCTCTCCCTCGACCGAGATCGAGTCGGGATCGATCCAGCGGAAAGGGGTCGCATCTGGTCGCCGCCGCGATTGCCAGCGCCAGCCCTCCGATACGCGCTCCGCGTTGAGTCTGCCGCCATCTGAGAAGAGACGATCCCCGCGGAGCTCGATCCGCCATACGCGATTTGCCGCATCCGAGGCGAACGAGAGGGCGAGGGCGGGCTCCGGCACGCCGCCACAGCCAACCTCCGCGAGCGTTTCGTACAGGTGCGGGAAGATCAGCGTCTCGGCGTCGTTGGTGGGCACCGGAGCTCGGGATGCGAGGATCCGCTCGGTCACCGCGACCACGATTTCGCCGGCCGCTCCTCCGGGGAGCGGAGTGCACAGAGCGTCCGGAATCCGATCGACCGCGGGGCGTGCCGCGCAGCCACAAGAGAGCGCGATCCACAGCAAGGCAGGGGCGCCGCCGCCGACTCGATGCCCTGTCATGCGATTCCTCCAACGAACTCCCCGCCGCGCCATCACATCATCATAGGCGTGAGCTTCCCAATCTCAAGGCTATACTGCGAAGTCCATCGTCGATCAGTCGTCCGACATCAGGAGAGGCGAACGTGCTCGAATTCCCAAAGGGGCTCTATGTCGATCTGAGGGTCGAGGATGTCCATTCGACCAACATCGCGTACGTGCTCGGCGACGTATCCCAATACACCTTGCGAGCCTACCGCGCCGCGTTCGTCCGCGTATTCGACGGCGATCGGTGGTACTGCAAGGGCTTGACCGATGTGGAGCACCTGCAGGCGACGATCGATGAGCTGGCCGAGCTCGCCACGCCCGATGCGAAGATCGAGGAGCACCCCGTGATCCGGGCCTTCGAGGTCAACACGGGGGAGTTCCGCGCTTTCACCGACGACGATCTGGCTCATGTTCCGATGGAGGGGAAGAACGCGCTCATCACCGGCTACATGGGAGCGCTAGAGGAGCGATCGGCCGTCAAGAGCTGGACGGCGAAGTACCTGGACCGCCGCGAGATCAAGCACTTCATCTCGAGCCTGGGCGCCGATCTGACCTTCGACAGTCAGCGCTGTGGAGTCATGCTACAGGGGCAGATGGCCGCGGATGGCGACAAGGCCCACTTCGACATCTTCTCTCGAGCCGCGGTGCGTTTCCCCGAGCTCCAAGGGCTGGAGAGTGAGATCGCCGCCACCTTCGACCGAGCGGAGCACTATCTCGAGAATGCCCGTGCGGTTGAGCCGGGCAGCTATCCGGTGATCCTCTCGCCGATGGCCGGTGGGGTCTTTGCGCACGAGTGCTTCGGGCACAAGTCGGAGGCCGACTTCATGATCGGCGACGAATCGGCCGCGACCGAGTGGGCTGTCGGACGACGCATCGGTGCCGAGATCCTCTCGATTGTCGACGCGGGAGGCGTAGACGGCTCTGGCTACGTACCCTTCGACGACGAGGGCTCGCGTGCGCGACGAACCGATCTGATTCGCGACGGCGTGCTCGCCGGCCGCCT
>CAZFNT010000169.1:0-8226 GCA_964520315.1 uncultured Gemmatimonadota bacterium | reverse complement strand
GCCTAAGACCAAGATTCGCACGGCTCGGGCACGCATCAGGTGGCGGATCCTGGTCCCCCTTCAATCCCCGGAGGAACTCTCTTGTTCGCCGGTCGCCCAGAGCCGAGAGCACCTCGTCGAAACCGCGCGCCAACGCCGCCTGAAGATCGGGGATCTCGATGCGAAGCGACGATCTGGCTGAGTCTACCAGCTCTCCTCGTCGGGCCTCACCCACACGCTGCGATACGCATACACGCGCGAGTCGCGCACCGTCGCAAGAACGATATAGGGGTGCTCGATCGAACCCGCGGGGAAATGCAGCAGATTTCCTTCTCGGCGCATCTCGGGGGGCACCTCGATCGGCACGATATCGTCTCGATCGGGAAGCACCAGGAAACGTTTTTCCACCGATGCGGACTCGAATGAGACAAAGATCATATCCTCGATCCGCTCCGGCTCGAAAGACCACCCTTCGATCGGTCCGGGAACGAATGAGCCGGGGAATGTGTCGTCACCGGAGACGGCGATGTTGTCTTCGAACAGGGACTCGTCGTTCGATGTCTTGATCTGGATCCAGTCATCGCGCGCACGAAAACGATTGTGCTCGATCCGGTTGCACAGCGGTTCGTGCGCGACGTCTTCATTCTCGAACGCGTGGCGGAACCGTTCGAACAGTATCGCTTCCGGGTGTAGACGAATGGCCGACGGGTTCTCGGAGAACCGGTTCCCCGCGACCAGGTTTCCGTGAGCATGGGCCCCCATGGATATGCCAGCCTCGCGATTCCGCTCGATCCGGTTCTCGGTGAAGCGACACATCGACGAGGCTTCGACCGTGATGCCGGCGTTGTTTTCGGCGATGTGGTTTCCGTGAACGACGATCCCGGAGCATGCGGTCTCCAACGATAATGGATCGACATTTCGGAAGAGCCGGTTGTTCAGAATCGTGTCGGCTTCGGAGTTGAAGAGCAGGATGCCGTGCCCGTTTCCTCGAAGTGTGTTGCCTACAACAAAGTTGCGCCCGCTGTAGCCGATTCCGAGCCCCTCATCGCCGTTGCCGGCGATCCAATTCCCCTCGATCCGGTTTCGCCTCGAGTCGACCAGAATGTAAAAGCCATCGTTACGATTGTCGGTTATCCAGCAGTCTCGAATCACGCAGGAGTCGGCGTTCGAGATGTCGAAACCGTTGCCGTCGCGCGAGTAGGTCATCGAACAGCCTTCGACCAGAGCACAGCTCAGATCGTCGAGGCGCATGCCTTGCCGATTGTCGTCGGCCCAGAGATCGCGCAGCACGACGCCGTCGGAGCGAAGGGCACGAACACCGAGATCGAATCCGGCGACGCGAAAGCCCTCCACCGTGGCCCCGGGAGCGTCTTCGATCAGCACTCCGGTGCTGTTCCCTTCCGGCGAGAGGGCACCCCGCCATTCGATCCGTGCGCCTCGGCCACTCACGTTCGCTCCAGGAAGTCGGACGACGATCCGCAGATCCGGATAGTCGCCCGGCGGGAGCTCGAGATCTCCGTTCATCCACGTCTCGTTTCCGCGCTGAAGTGTCTCGCGCGGCGGGAGCGGCACGAGGTTGTCGTTCGAGTCGGGCACGGCGGCGGCCAGGATGATCGTTCTGCCCCGGGGCTGGGCCTCGGTGGCTCTCGGGGGGGCGCTCGGGCCGCAGCCGAGAACTGTGAGGGCGAGCAGCAGGGGGGGCAGCTTGATCGACATCGTATCGATTGTGACACGAGCGGCGCGCGCTTGCTATTCTTCCGCGCATTCTAGCCATGCGTGTGTCAACCAAGATCCCGCGATCGAGATTCGGCGCAGTGCTGCTCACCCTGTGGGTGTCCGCCTGCGCGCCCGACTCCCCGGTCCCTGAGGCGGCGCCCGCGTCCCACGATTCGGCGGACTCGCTCTCGCTGGGGCGGAATCGCCACGATGGGCCGGACGCCGGCATGGTGTCGATCCCCGCGGGCGCTTTTCCGCGGGGCGAGCCGAACCAGCCGGCCGAAGCGCAGCCGACCGGCCTGATCGAACCACGGAGGGTGCATCTCGACCGATTCTGGATCGATCGATATGAGTACCCAAATCTAGAGGGCGCGCTTCCTTCGACCGAGGTGCACTGGTACGACGCGAAACGGCTATGCGAAGAACGAGGCAAGCGTCTGTGCACAGCCGACGAATGGGAGAAGGCGTGTCGCGGCCCAAAGGGATTTCTTCATTCCTACAGCAACGAATTCTCGGACGACGCGTGCCACACCCCGCAAAATTTCGACAATCACGATCCCGCGCCGAGCGGCTCCCACCCGCGCTGCCGCTCCGAGTACGGCGTCTACGACATGATCGGTAATGTCAACGAGTGGACCGCTGACGTTGTCACTCTGGCCCAGGTGCGCCGCTCGCCGAACCGAAACAACTACGGAAACGATGATTTCTGGCGCGACGAGCGCTACCCCGAGTGGCCGATTCTGCTCGGCGGGGACTGGGGCACGAGCCCCGAGCAGCTTCGTTGCACCTACCGGGGGCACTTTCATCCGCCAGATCATGAGCTGCGTGACGACGGCTTCCGTTGCTGCGCGGATGAGCGCCCCGAAAGTGATAGAGTCGCCCCGAAATCAGAATCCTGATCGGCGCTCCGGTCGATCGATCGGAGCGGCGAAACGGAAAGGAGTGCCGGACAGATGCATCGACAGTTGACGACAATGGGGGTACTGGTGGGAGCGATCGTTCTCGCTGGCTGCGCGGAGAGTGGCTCGAAGGCGGGCGAGGACGCACACGCGCCCGAATTGCAGCAGGCGGCGCCGGTCACACACGCGGCCGATGAGTCGGCTCTAGTTCGATCCGCGATTGCGGCGGAGCCGGCTGAGCCGGCGAAAACCGAGCCGAAGAAGGTCGAGCCGACGAAGGTCGAGCCGACGAAGGGCGCCGCTGCGGCGGAGCCGGTTTCGAAAGACGTGTCGCGCTACCTCGGCCTTCTCAAAGAGGTAGAGACACTGCTGAATGCGGAGAAGCACGCGGCGGGCGTCGCCAAGGCCAAGGAGCTCGTGAAAATGGCGCCCAAGGAGCACGAGGCGTGGCTCTCGCTCGGCGTCGCGCAGCGCTATAACGGGGATCTCGCCGACGCGGAGGTGTCTCTGAGGAAGGCCGATGCCCTGGAGCCGAAGCGCGGCAAGAACCTGACCCATCTGGCGCAAGCGATCGCCGGCCAGGGGCGCTGCAAAGAAGCGATCACTTTCTACGAGCTGGCTGGCGAGGCGACCCCGGAGGTTACGGTGATCTGGCTGGGCCTGCTCGAGTGCCAGCAAGAGATTGGAGACGAGCGGGGCGCGGCGGCGACCCAGAAGATCCTGGACGGAATGAAGCGCGACTCGAAGAGAACTGGCGCCTGAAACGGGTCAGCCCACCACCGGCCACGAAAGACACACGATCTCGCGGATTGTGACCCGCTGGGGCGGTCCGCTCAGATTGAGGACCAACTTGGCAATCTCGGGGATCCGCATCCACTCAGGCGATCGCCCGATCTCGATGACCCACTCCTGGGGGCGATCGGAGCCGCGGACCGGGAATACGACCGCAATCTCGCGCCCGTCCGGCTCGATGGCCACGATCTCCCACATCAGATCTTCGGCGTTCGCGCGCAGGGCGTCTCTCAGGGCGGCGGTCTCGTCGTAGCGGAGCGATCCGCGGATCCGCACGCTCCAGATGGCGGCGCCGGGGAGGTGGTCGACCGGTAGCTCGATCCAGGGGCGCTCCCCTTCTTCGAGGGTGCGGAGCGAGAGTAGTCCGGGGCCGCCGTCGAGGATTTCCGCGGCGCCTCGGACCAGAGTCGAGTCGGTGTTCAGCTCGAAGCCCGACCAACGAGGGAGGGACACTCCGCCTGCACGGCCCCGCGCCATATGGGCGATCGCTTCATCGGTGGCGTCGTGGAAGTCGCCGTTCGCCCAAAGCGCCAGGCGATCCTCGGCGTCGAGCGAGGCGGGGTGGAAGAAGGGCTCTTCGGTGGCGAAGGGGCTGTCGACCGGGCGCAACCTGAGGGTTCGATCGATCACCGCCACCGCCGCGGGAGAGGAGGCCACCTGCCGCAGCCGGTAGTGCAGTGCCTTGACCGCCGCATCCGGCGCGGCCGAGACGAAGATCGAGTCGATCACAGTGCCGGTTTCGCGCGCGAAGGAGTCGGCGGCGATGGCGCCACGCCGGGCCTCGCGCCCTTCCTGGAACCAGGGGGGGGCGACGATCGAGGCGCCCCAGATCAGGTAGGCGGCCACGATACTCGCCAAGGCGATTCTGGTGGCGGTGTGGCGGAAGGCCGCGCGCCCCAAGAGAACGACGGCGATCGCCCAACCCACCGCCGGCAGGTAGTAGTAGCGCATGCGCGCGAGGTCGTCGATCGGTTGGAGCAGTGTGGCGACCGGTAGAATAGTCAGGATCGGCCAGAGTGAGGCGAAAGCGAGCAGACGCCACGGTGCGCCGCGCCCGAGCGCGGCCTTCCCTATCGCGAAAGCCAGCACGAGCGCTACCGCGCTCTTCACCATGCCGTAGTTTGCCCGTCCGCCCAGCTCTTCGGCGAAGGGGAAGGGGAAGGGGACGAGGAGGATCGTGGGCACGCCCGAGAGGAGCTGTGCACCGAGTCGTCCGATCTCGATGTCGAGATGGGGATCGAAACCGGTCGGCTCCAGATAGCCGAGCCCTCCGCCGACGACCAGAGTGCGAGCCAGCGCGAAGGCCGCGACCAGGGCCAGATAGGGCAGGACCGATCGGTAGCGCCGCGCGCCCCTCGTGGAGCTGTCGGCGAGGACCCATTCGAGCAGCGCGATGGTGACCGGCAGAGTGACCGCGTGCTCCTTGCTCAACAACGCCAGCGCAGCCGAGAGCAGCGCGAGGGCGGCCAGATGGGGGCGCCAGCGCCGGCGGTGCTCGATATGCAGAAGCAGGGCGCCGAGGTAGCCGCAGGCGGCGATCGATTCCTCGCGCACGGTGACGTAGATAACCGCTTCGGCGTGCAGAGGGTGCAGCAGGTAGAGCAGGCTCGCCACGGCGCCGGCCGCCGTGCTCCCAAGGAGTCGATGCCCGAGCAGAAAGACTAGCCAGCCGGCGAGGATGTGCCAGCCGAGGTTCGAGAGATGGAAGCCGAAGGGGTTTACGCCCCAGATCGCGTGGTCGAGCGAGGTGAGCAGCCAGGCGACCGGCCGGTACATCATGTCGAGGCGGGTCGTGAAGAGCCACCAGGTTCCGCGCGCGAAACCGATCGAATCGACGATCTCGGCATAAGAGAAGAGGCGCCAGTCGTCTTGGTAGAAGCCGCCTTGGAGCGCGGGATGATAGAGCCCCAAGACCACAGCTGCGATGCCGAGCAGCGCCGCGATGCTCTTGGCGATGCCCAAGGGCTCGGCCGGCAGCTCGATCGCCCGAGACTCCTCGGGAGAGCGGTTGCGCTGGCGCAGAGCCATCCCGATCGCCACGAAAGCGAGCCCGGCCGGCATGAGCGTTGGCAGCCGGTGCACCGGATCGCCCCGCAGCGCCGCGAGGAAGAGCTGAAGTGCGCTCAGCGCGAACCACGCACCCCCGAGCGCGAGCGCGGCGAGCTCGATGCGGCGGGCTCGGTGGGAAGGGCGGGTCACGATCGGCTCCGGAGCGCCGCGCGCACGATCTTCGCCGAGCTTCCCTCCGCGGGCAGCTCGAATCCGATCGATCGAAGCGGCTCTTCGTCGAGGCACCAGGCGGGCCAACTGCCCAGATCGACCGCGTCGATGCCCCCCGATCGCTCGGCGAACACCGCGTGGATCCGTCTTTCGGGGGGGGGCGGCTCCCCCGCCTCGCCGTTCCAGTAGACGATCACGACGGGGCCGCGCTCGGGTCCTTCGGGGCCACCCACGGTCTGGATGTCGATTCCGCCAGTCGGCTCCACCACCCTTTCCGCACCCGGCTTCGCGTGGGTCCCCGTCTCAAATCGGGCTTTGAGCTCCAATACCGCCCAGTCGGCCGTTCGTGTCCGCGGCGGGAGCTCGATCTCCAGTCGCCCATCGGCGCCGGATCGGAGCCGGTCCCACGTGCCGATTTCGAGCTCGAGCACCCCCGTGCCTCTCGCCTGCGAAGTCGCCGCCAGGTAGTCCGCCGTCGCATCGACGAGATGGTGCTCGCCATCGATCGAGCTCCAGAGCAGCAGACGGCCCTCGCTCCCCCTTCCCAGGAGTCCGGGGCCGAAGGGTCGTCCGCCCCAGTCGCCTTCGCCTTCCAGCCTTCCGTCGGCTCCGAGACTATAGAGGGGTCGGCCGGGGAGGCCGAGAAAGGCCCAGGCGGGATGCACCTCCGGAGGAAGCGCCGCCTCGACTCGACGCGGGGCCAGCACGAGGGCAGCCCGGGTGTCGGCCTCGGTCGCGAAAGGCTCGACCGCCCTCAGCAGGTCCCTCGACTCCGTCCCCGTCGACACGATCAGCTCGGTGGTTCCCCGGCAAGTGCCCCCCAAGTAGACCAACAAGAGGGCGAAGCAGCCCCAGCGAACCCGGTCTGCCAGCGGCCGCCCCCCTTCGCCCGCGACGATCGCCCCCACGATGCAGGCGAAGCCCGCCGCGGCGAGCTGCAAGTAGCGCGAGTTCGCCCAGGCTTCGTAGGTGGGCAAGAGATTGTGTACCGGTGCGAAGGCGAGAACGATCAGGCCCCCGCCCACCGCCAGAGCGGCAGCGGAGAAGCGTCCGCGGGCCGTCCCGAGCACGAAAAGCACCGCCCAGAGTGTCAAAACCGCCGGCGTCACCCACGCGGCCGTCCAGATAAGTTGTCGCGGCAAGACCAGCCCCGGCAGCAAGACGCCGAAGAAAGAGCGGGCTGTCGCACCCGCGTCGAAGGCCAGATGCACCATCGCCCCCTCCGAATCGCGGTAGCCGCCCATATGCCCGAGCACTGCGTAGCGCCATACCAGGTAGACCCCGACCACGACGAGATGTGGAATAGCGGCGCGCAGCGCGCTGCGCAATGTTGTCGCGACATCTCGCGCCCGTCCCCGTCCTCGCGCAGTCCCCGGACCCGCGAAAAGATCGACAAGAAGAACCGCCGCTGGAATCACCAGCGCCATCTCTTTCGCCAGCAGCGCCAGGGCCGTCCCCGCCATCGACCCCCAGCGGAAGCGCGCCGAGCGCCCGTCCCGCCAGGCGATATGCGCCAGCAGCACCGCCAGCACCAGGGCGGTCACAAGACGGTCTTCTCCGGCCGAAAGGTAGCCGACTGTCTCCGCCTGCACTGTATGCACCAGAAAAAAAGCACTCGCCGCGATTCCCGCCGAGCGTCGCCCGGTCAGTCGCCGCGCCAACAGAAACACCAGCGCCACATCGACCAAATGCTCGCCGATCGCCTCGACGTGGTAGAGCACTGAGTGCGAGCCCAGAACGACCCAGCGCACGACCCACGAGAGGTAGCCGACGATCCGCACATTTTCTTCCGTGATCTCAGCAAGGCGCGCGAAAAGCTGCTTGAAGGCGCCGAGTGGTGAGAGCTCCAAGAGCTCCTGGGCGACCTGGATGTGTTTCCAGTCGTCGTTGATGAAGAAGCTGCCGAGAGCCGGAGCGAAGACCCAGCCAGCCGCGACGATTGCCCCTCCCCAGGCGACAAAGATGAAGCGCCGCGACTCCGGCGCCGGTCGTTCGGGAAGAGGCGCGAGCCCTCCGCGCAACCCCGTTCGTGCCAGCGCGCCCAGAAAGACCCCGATCGCCCCCAAGAGCGCGATCCAGGCGCCTTGGGTCAGCACCGAACTTTCACTCAAGGCCCGACCTCGCTCGCTCGATAGGTGCGCCCGTTCGTATTCGGGTCGCTCCCATCGCTCGTCGAAAAGAAGAGGCGATCCCCCCAATGGCTGAAGAGCCCGCCGCCCACTCGCATCACATTCTTATGCATCGCATGCGGCGGCCCTAGGGGTCGATCGTCTTCATATAGCACCACGCGCGAACGCCCCCGATCATCTTCGTCGTCGCACGCAAGTTGCACCGGCATGTCGAAGAGGTAAGCGTGCCCCTTGTGGTGCGGATAGTGCCCGTCGGCGTCGCGATAGTAGGCAGGGCGCTCCGCCAATCGTCGATACACTGTGATCGTCGGATTGTGCACTTCGAATTGTGAAGGCGACACACGCGTCAAGAAGATGTACTCGAAATTGTTCCGGCCGAGCAGAGCGCCGGAATCGAACTCCCCTTTGTCGAAGAGAGCGATCGGGACAAAAAGTGGGTCTTCTTCGTGCGCGCGATAGAAGCCGGCCGCTTGCTCATCGAGCAGCTCCCC
>CAZFNT010000168.1:0-8256 GCA_964520315.1 uncultured Gemmatimonadota bacterium | reverse complement strand
TACCTCCTCGACATGGAGAAGTACGCCAAGGGGCGCGTGGCGGACGACATCAAGGGCGTGGGAGTCACCGACTACTACGAAGTGGAGCGCATCGACGCCCGTCTGGCGTTCTACGTCGTCGGATCGGACGTGCTGGGGCCGATGGGCCACGAGCTGCTGCCGCTCGCGGCGCGGCCCGCCGCCGAGGAGTTCATGAGGGACCATGAGGGCAAACGGATCTTGTCTTTCGACGAGGTGAGCGCGACGGTGCTCCTCGGGCTTGGCAAGAGGCGGCACGAGGCTCGATGAGAGCCCGCGGGTCGAGTGTCGCCTCGGGTGTGCTTACCGCCGCCATGGTGCTCGTGGCGATCGTGCTCATCCATTCAGGATCGGCAACGCGGGCAGCGGAGACGGAGCAGGAGGCGGCAGCGGTGCTGGTGCGCCAGCTCGGCCTGACCGATCTCGCGCTCTTCACCGAAGCCCGCTACACGCGCCACCCGTCCCAAGCCGACCTGCACTCGGCATCTCAAGATCACCCCATGTCGCTCGATCACTTCCCCACCGGCTCGCTGATAGCCCCGAAGCGGGACTCGCGGGCGAGCGGTTTCGTCGATACCGATCGGAAGGATGCCGAACGATGAGACGCTGGATCGAGCGGCAACGCTATCTGATCGACTTCACATTGGCCTCGCTGATGCGACGGCGTATGAGGAACTTCATGCTCTTCGCCGTCTACGCTCTGGTGGTGTTCCTGCTCGGCTCGGTGATGCTTTTCAGCCACGCGATCCGCCGCGAGGCCGCCGCGCTGCTGGCGGGCGCTCCGGAGGTGACGGTGCAGAGGTTGGTGATGGGCCGCCACGATCTCGTGCCCGCCGGCTACCTGGAGACCCTGAGGCGCTTTCGCGGCGTGCAAGAGGCCGAGGGGCGGCTCTGGGGCTATCTCTTCGATCCGGCCTGTGACGCCAACTACACGCTCATGGTTCCATCGGCCCGAGATGAGGAGCACGCACTGGAAGCCGGCGAGACGATCATTGGCCAAGGTGTCGCGAAGGCTCGTGGTGTCGCCATCGGCGAATCCCTCTTGCTGCGGTCGCCAGCGGGCGAGTTCCTCAAACTGGATATAAAAGATGTCTTCTTTTCAGCATCCGAGATCGTCAGTGCCGATCTGGTGCTGGTAGAAGAGAGCGATTTCCGCCGCTTCTTCAGGCTACCCGAGGGGGTATTCACCGATCTGGCCCTGAGAGTCCGCAATCCGCGCGAGATCAACACCATTATCGAAAAAGCCGCGCGCACCATGCTCGACGCCCGCTTCATCACTCGGCGTGATGTGTTGAGCACCTACGAGTCGGTCTTCTCTTGGCGCGAGGGTCTGCTTCTGGCGCTCCTCGCGACCTCGATCATGGCCTTTGCCATCTTCGCATTCGACAAGGCTTCGGGGCTCTCGTCCGACGAGCGCCGAGAGATCGGCATCTTGAAGGCGATCGGTTGGGAGACGGTGGATGTAATGGCGATGAAACTCTGGGAGGGGGCGCTGGTTTCGCTCGGCGCCTTTGTAGTCGGGTTCCTGCTGGCCTATGTACATGTGTTCCTCTTTTCCGCCGGCTTGCTGGAGCCGGTGCTCAAGGGCTGGGCGGTCATCTTCCCGCGCTTCACGCTGGTTCCCCATATCGACGGCCTGCAGATCGCGACACTAGCCTTCTTCACGATCGTGCCCTACACGGCCGCCACGATGGTGCCGATCTGGCGCGCCGCGATCACCGACCCCGACATGGTGATGCGATGATCGTTCTCGAAGGGCTGACGAAGATCTACAATGAGGGTAGAGAGAACGAGGTTCAGGCGTTGCGTGGCCTCGACCTCGAGATTGCGGGCGACAAGACCACTGTTCTACAGGGGCCGAGTGGATCCGGCAAGACGACGCTATTGACCCTGATCGGGTGCCTTGCTCGACCTTCGAGCGGGCGGATCGGTATCGAGGGCGAAGTTGTTTCCGGCCTGCCCGAGAAGTTCATGACCGAGGTGCGCCGCAAGATTTTCGGGTTCGTGTTTCAGCGTCTCAATCTCATCCGCGGATTGACGGCGATCGAAAATGTGATGCTACCGGCATACCCATTGGGACCGGACCATCGCCAGCTTCGAGAGCGAGCAACCAGCCTGCTCGATATGCTGGGCATCCCTGGCAGGGCGGCGACGAGCGTCGAGCATCTCTCGGGCGGCGAGGCTCAACGCGTGGCCATCGCCCGGGCCCTGATCAACGACCCGCGCATCGTCATTGCCGACGAGCCGACCGCCAATTTGGACTCGTCGCTCACCGAGCAGTTCCTGGGCATCGTCGAGAGGCTTCGAGAAGAGGGAAAAACCCTGCTGTTGGCCAGCCACGACCCGCGCATCTGTCAGGCCGATATCGTCGACCGGGTCGTGACGATAGAGGACGGGCGCATCATCGCCGATCGTGCCGCGGAGGGGGCCGTGTGATCTTCCACACGCCGATCATGGCGATGCTGCTCGCATCCGCTCTCTCCTCGGCGATCATCGTGTGGGCGGCAGCCTTCGGCATTCGAGTACTCCGACACTGGAACATCGCGAGCGGCAGCACCAGGCAGCTCACGATGGAGCGGCGCACGTATCTAGTGTCCACCGCGCTCGTCTGGGTGATGTTGGTGGAGCTGGCCTCGTTGCTCCTCTTCGTCTTCAACGCGGACCGGATGTCGGTGATGTTCGTCGGGTCGATGTGCGCCGCCGGCACATTCAATGCCAACGCCTATGGTCTTCCCGCTCTGATGCTGAAGGTGCTGGTCTTTTTCGGGGCGGCGCTTTGGCTGATCGTCAACCGAGCCGACATGAAGGGGCGCGACTTTCCGTTGACCCGCTTCAAGTACGGTTTTCTCATCGCAGTGGCGCCGCTGGCTCTGGCCGCGGCCACCACGCAGCTAGTCTACTTTCTGGGTCTTCACGCCGATGTGATCACCTCTTGCTGCTCACGCCTTTTCACCGCCGAGGCCGGTGGACTGAAGGCGGAGCTGGCGGGACTGGATCCCGAGCTGGCGCTCCGGCTTCTCTTCGGCGGACTGGTGGCCGTTCTCGGCTTGGCGGTACTTGCGTGGCGGCAGGGACGAGCCGCCACTGTCTACGCGCTCGCCGCCGGCCTCTTTTTCGCAGTAGGTGTGGGAGCGATCATCTCGGCGATCTCGCCCTATGTCTACGAGCACCCGCACCATCACTGCCCCTTCTGTGTCCTCAAGCCGGAGTACGCCTACATCGGCTACTTGCTCTACCTGCCCCTCTTCGCCGGAACGGCGTTCGGGCTCGCCGCCGGCCTCCTCTCGCTGCATCCCCCGGCGGCCAGCACGCCGGCGCAGTTTCCAGAGAGCGTGCGGCGATATGTCGCGATCTCCGCCGCCTCATTCGTAGCCTTCGTTCTGATCGCCTTGCTGGCGATCGTGCGCTCGGGCTTGGTTTTGTTCTAGTGCCTTGACACAGAGATTCGTTGCGCAAACCTCGATGGCTCGGCGTCGAGACGCGCGATTTACCCAAGGAATCTCTGTGTCAGGGCACTAGCCAGGATCACAATCTCACCCGCGATGCGTCGGAACTCGACCCTTGCGAGGTCGGGGACGAGCCCCGGTGTCGATGTCAACTCCATGAGTGACACAACAATCCGCCGCCTTATCCCTCAACGACGTATGTGATTGCGCCGGCTGCACTTGAGCCGGAACCTGGGGCTGCGAAATAGAGGGACTATTCCTCGCCCCAGAGCCCGGCTCAAGCCCAACCATCACAACCACCTACGCCGTCTCGCTACGGGATTTGGGGGCGGATCGTGGTGACAGGCTGGTAGGGGCTCGACAACCGGCCGGCACGCACTTTGCACATGCGTGACTCCATGGACATCATCTTCCACCGCGGCACGACGATTCTGAAGGGAGTGAGCGATTCCAGCTACGCTGCCGAGCTTCCCGGCGTGCTCTGGGATCCGCGGGTGAAGTGTTGGCGCGCCCCGGCTCACCGCTATGCGGAGCTCGTCGCCGAGCTGCGGGCGCGGAGTGTGCGCCACACCGATCGGATTCGCGCCGGTGCTCGCACCGCTCCGCGGGCGGGATCGCGTGCATCCAGCGCGCTCCGCTTGCGCCCGTACCAAGAGGCGGCACTGCTCTCCTGGGAGCTCGCCGGGCGTCGCGGTATCGTGGTGCTGCCGACCGGCTCCGGGAAGACCCGGCTCGCGATCGCGGCGGCTCTGCGGCTCGGCTGTCGGGCTCTCTTCCTGGTTCCGACGCGGGTGCTGGTGGATCAGTGGCTCGTGAACCTCGAGCGAGCTGGCGTGCGCTCTCCCGGCTGCCATGGCGACGGGCGGCGGGAGCTGCGGCCGCTCACCGTCGCCACTTTCGAGAGTGGCTGGCGGTGGATGGATCGGATCGGCGATCGTTTCGACCTGCTGGTGGTCGACGAGGCGCATCACTTCGGTCACGGAGCCCGGGACGAAGCGCTCGAGATGGCGGTGGCGCCTGCCCGGCTGGGGCTTACCGCCACACCGTCGGAGGGCGCGGCGGCCGCGATCTCGGCCGAGCTGATCGGTCCCGTCGTGTTTCGGCTCGGGATCCCCGATCTGGCCGGCAGCTACCTGGCGCCTTTCGATATCATGACGATCAGTCTCGATCTCGGGGTCAGGAGCGTGCGCTCTGGTGTGGATCTCAGGCCCCTACTCGCTCTTTCGGCGCACATTGGTGTACGGCAGGGCGTTGGGAGGGATGATCCCGCAGCTCGCCTGGCGTCGCTGGTTTCGGCTGCGCGCCAACTGCGTGCTGCCGGCCGGACCGGGCTCCTTGTATCTGCAGACCGGGGCGCCGGTGTTTCCGGCCGAGGAGCCGAGTCGCTACGACAGCAAAGTGGAAGAGCGCTTCGCCAGAGACTTCTGTCGCGCCACCGCCGACTGGGATCTGGTACGCGAGCCGAGGCCGGTCGAGGCGGCGGGAGCGCTAGTGTTCCCGGATTTTCTGTTGAGACATCGCCACGAACCCGCGCGGCGGTGGCTGCTCGAGATCGTGGGCTTCTGGACAGCGGATTACTTGGCGCGGAAGCTGGCTCACTATCGAGCGGCGAGATTGCGAAACCTGGTTCTGTGTATCGACGCGGATCGGCAATGCTCCGAGGCCGATCTTCCTCGGGACGCTCGCGTCGTGAGGTATCGCCGGCGGGTGCGGCCGGAGGATGTGCTGGCGGTCGTGAAGGAAGGGTGAGATTGCGCCGCGGGTCACGGGGCGCTCGCTTCCAGTCTGCCGAGAATTCGATGTTCGCGTGAGCCCGCCTCAGTAGCCAACCGCTCCGGTTGAAGGCGCACCACCACGCCGAAACGCTATGCTCCCCCGGTGCGCCCCTACGACCTGATCCTCTTCGATGTCGATGGCACCCTGATGCACCACCCCCGCGGCCTGGTGATCTGGGAGGTTCTCAACGACCACTTCGTAGGTGATCTCACGATCAACCGCGAACGATACCGGGCCTATCGCGCGGGGGAGATCACCTACGGCGAGTGGGTCGATCTCGATGTGGGGTCGTGGCGCGACGCAGGTGCGACGCGGGAGCAGATCATCGATGCGATTTCGGAGCTGGAGCCGGCCGAGGGAGCCCACGAGACCTTCGAGGAGCTGCAACGGCGCGGCTATCGGTTGGCCGTGATCTCGGGCACGATCGATGTCGGACTGAACCACGTCTTCCCTGAGCACCCTTTCGAAGCGGTCTTCACGAACAAGATCGAGTTTGATGACCGCGGCGCGATCGCCGGCTGGCAAGCGACACCTTTCGATCTCGACGGGAAGGTGCGGGCGATGGAGGTGCTGGCGGATCGCTTCGGCACCAGAGTCGATCGATGCGCATTCATCGGCGACGCCTTCAACGACGTGCCGATCGCGCGCGCAGCGGGATACTCGATCGCCTTCAACAGTCGCTGCGACGAGCTTCTCGGAGTGGCGAACGCGACCGTGCCCGGCCCCGATCTTCGCGCGATCTTGCCCCACTTCCCCAGGTCCCAATCGTAGATCGCGACAATGTTTATCGATCGCTACGCCAATCTGATCCAGGGCCTCGCCCGCGATGTGACCGCACTTGGCTCGTCTCCCTTCTACGGCTATATGTGGCTTCTTTTCCTCGCGGTCGATCCACGGATCAGCCTCGACCTCTTTCTCGCATTCGCGCTGCTGATGGGGATCAGCTACGCGATCAAGGCGCTCTGGTTCAAGCCGCGCCCCGATCATGTCGAGGGGGTGGTGCACGACAACGTGCTCGAGCAGGTCGATGCATCTTCGTTCCCCAGCGCACACTCGGCCCGGGCGGCGGCGATGGCCTGGATCGTCATCGGGGCGGCGGACGCCGGTCCGGCTCTTGCCTCGGCCGTGGTTCTGGGTGCGTTGGCGACCGGAGCGTCGCGGGTGGTGCTGCGACGCCATTCGGTGGGTGATGTGCTCGGGGGCTTCGCGATCGGTTCGGTGGCGGCGGGCGTGATCGGGCTCTTGGCGTGATCGGGCGCGGACCCTAGCGCTGACGGATGTGACCCTCTTGCGCGGGCAGCATCTACTGGCTCCGGCGCACGCGTTCAGAAGCACCGGCGGCCGAGCTACGTTCGCGTGCGCAGCCGCTGGACTCTGCGTCGTTTCCGCGGTCGAGGGCGGGCGATCGCATATCGCCTCAATCCCGGATGTTCGGCGTTTCACCACCCACCGAGACCTGCAATCGCTATCCTCTCCAGCCTTCTCGCTCCTTCTACTGCCCCGGAGGCCCCGCCCATGCGCAAGCTCGTTCCGATATTCACCCTCTTGCTGACCTTCGCCGCGCGAGCTGAAACCGTCTCGATCGCGGGGGTCAATCTCGAGATCACCGAGTTCGTGCTGCCGAACGGCCTCACGGTGATCGTGCACGAGAACCACGAGGCTCCGACGATCGGCCTGGCGACCGTTTTCGAGGTCGGGGCGGTCGACGAGGCCACGGGTGAAACCGGAATCACCCACATTCTCGAGCACATGCTCTTCAAGGGCACCGATCGCATCGGAACGATCGACTGGGCTGTCGAGAAACCTCTTTTGGACCGGATTGAGATAGCTGCGCTGGAGCTGCGAGCGCTGGAAGCCGACGGAGGCCAAGCACAACCGGCCGACTCCCTTCGCGCGGCGTGGATCGAGCTTCGCGAGAAAGCGAAAGGTCTGGTGGTTCCGAACGAGCTCGACCGGATCTACAAGAACGAGGGCGCCCGCGGCGTAAACGCATTCACTACGAACGACGTCACCGCCTACATTCTCTCGCTGCCATCGAACAAGCTCGAGCTCTGGTTTCTGATGGAGTCGGTTCGCTTGGAGCGGCCGGTGCTCCGCGAGTTCTATACCGAGATCGAGAATGTGATGGAGGAGCGGCGCATGCGCACCGACGATAGTCCGCACGGGATGCTGCTTGAACAGCTCATCGCGGCGGCCTACGTTGCGCACCCCTACGGCAGGCCGGTGATCGGCTGGCCGGGCGATATCGAGGCGATGACGCGCACGGCCACCGAGGACTATTTCCGGCGCCACTATGCGCCGAATCGCATGGTGCTTTCGATCGTCGGCGATGTCGATACGGCCGAGGTGATGCGGCTGGCGGAGCGGTACTTCGGGCATTTCGAGCCGCAGCCCGATCCGCCTCCGGTGATGTCGATCGAGCCGGCGCAGCGGGGGAAGCGGCGGATCGAAGTGGAGTTCGACGCCGAGCCGCAGCTGATGATGGCCTGGCACCGCGGGTCGTCGAAAGACGAGGACGGGCCGGTTTGGGATGTGATGGGGGCGGTGCTCGACTGGGGGCGCTCGAGTCGGCTGCAGCGCGCTCTCGTGCGGACCAAGCTGGCGAGCGAGGTCCACTTCAGCTCCGACATGCCTGGTGACCGCTACCCTTGTCTCGCGGTGGCGTCGGCGGTGCCGATCGCGCCTATTACCAGCGACACTTTGGAGACTGTGATCTTGGCCGAGCTGGAGCGGCTCGCGACCGAGCCGGTGAGCCGGCGGGAGCTGGATCGGATCGTGGCGAAGGTGGAGACGTCGAGCATTCGGCGCTTGAACTCGAATCTGGGGATGGCGATAGGGTTGGGGTATACCGAGGCGGTGATGGGAGACTGGAGAGAGAAAATCGTCTGGGTAGAGAAGATCCGTGCCGTCACTCCGGAGCAGATAATGGAGCTGGCGCGCGAGACCTTCACACCAGGGAATCTGACTGTCGCTACACTCGTGCCCGAAGCATCCGTCACCCCGGAAGGAGAGTGAC